>JAKMDG010000520.1 GCA_022428035.1 Longimicrobiales bacterium | reverse complement strand
ATCCTGAAGCGGGCCGAAACCGAAGCGGAGAACGCCCGGAAGGCCGGAGAACTTTCCGGGCGCGAAGAGGGGTTCCGTCTTCGTGAGGCCTGGGAAAAAGAAGAAGCCCGTCGCCGGGACGAAATTGAGCGCGCTGAGCGCCGCGCCGAGGAGCGGTCTGACGCACTGGATCGTCAGTTCGAGCGGCTGAATTCACGTGACAGGGAACTCGAAGAGCGTGCCGAGACGTTATCGACGCGCGAGACGGAACTGGAGCGGGACGCCGAGGGCGTCGCCGCGAGCGAGCGTGAAGCCCGTCACAGGCTCGAGCAGCTGGCCGGTTTGAGCCGGGACGACGCAAAGGCCGAGCTTGTCTCCGATCTCCAGGACGCAGCGCGGGCAGACGCGGCCAACAGTCTGCGAGAGATCAAGGAGCAGGCGCACAAGGAGGCCGAGAAGGAAGCTCGCAAGATTGTCGCGCTGTCCATTCAGCGTATGGCGGCTGATCTGACCGCCGAGACGACTGTGTCCGTGGTCCAGCTTCCTTCCGACGACATGAAGGGCCGGATTATCGGCCGCGAGGGGCGGAATATCCGTTCCTTCGAGCAGGTCACCGGGGTCGACGTCATCATCGACGACACCCCCGAGGCTGTCGTGCTCTCCGCATTCGACCCTGTACGTCGTGAGACCGCCCGCATCGCGCTGGAGCGACTGGTCGAGGACGGGCGCATCCATCCCGGTCGGATCGAGGAGGTGGTCGAGAAAGCCGCGGCCGAGGTGGAAAAAGGAATGATCGAAGCGGCCGAGGAGGTCCTCTACGAGCTGGGCTTGCACAACGTGCACGCGGAGATCGTCAAGACACTCGGAAGACTCCGTTTCCGGACCTCGTACGGACAGAACCAGCTGCAGCACGCGCGCGAGGTTGCGCTGCTGGCGGGAAACATGGCGGGGGAGATGGGCCTTGATGTCCAGGGTACCAAGCGCGCGGCGATCCTGCACGACGTGGGAAAGGGGATGACCCACGAGCACGAGGGCACGCACGTCGAGCTCGGCTATCGCCTGTGCAAGAAGCACAATGAAACCCCGCTCGTGCTCAACGCCATCAAGGCCCACCACGACGAGGAGCCGCACTTCTTCGCTGAGACCTTTCTCGTCAGTGCAGCCGATGCCATCAGCGGATCCCGGCCCGGTGCCCGACGAGAGATGCTCGACGGGTACGTGAAACGTCTCGAGAAGCTCGAAGAGCTCGCCATGCAGGAGGAGGGCGTATCGCGCTGCTTTGCTATTCAGGCGGGCCGGGAGCTCCGCATCATGGTTGAGCCCGGGGCTGTGGGTGACGGTCAGATGGCTCAGATCTCCGAGTCGGTCGCGCGTCGGATCGAGAGTGAACTGCAGTACCCCGGGCAGATCAAGGTCGTCGTGGTGCGGGAGACTCGTGCGGTCGACTTCGCGCGTTAGATTCCCGGCCTCCAGGCCACCCTCGTTTTCCCGAACACGTCCCACATGACCCAGATCATCTCCGGACGCGAGATCTCCGACGAGATCCGCTCAGAACTTAAAGACCAGGTCACCGCGCTGAAGGCCGAGCACGGGGTAACCCCGGGCCTCGCTACGGTGCTGGTGGGCGCCGAGCCCGCTTCGCAGATGTACGTAGGCATGAAGAACAAGGCTGCTCACGCCATGGGCATCCACTCGGAGCAGATCACGCTCGAGGCGGACACGTCACAGAACGAACTGCTCGGAGTCGTGGAGGGGCTCAACTCGAACCCCGGCATTCACGGGATCCTGGTCCAGCTGCCGCTCCCGGACCACATCGATGAGGGGAGCGTCATCGAGGCCATCGACCCGTTGAAAGACGTCGATGGGTTTCACCCGATGAGCGTCGGCCGATTGGCCACCGGTTCGGGTGACTTCTTCGCGCCGTGCACGCCAGCGGGCGTCGTCGAGATGCTGGTTCGGTCCGGTAACGATCCGTCGGGGAAGCACGTCGTGATCGTCGGTCGGTCCAACATCGTCGGAAAGCCGGCTGCGGCGCTCCTTATGCGGAAGGCACCGGGTGGAAACGCGACTGTGACGGTGGCCCACTCTCGAACTGCGGACCTCGCGGCGGTGACGCGCTCGGCGGACATCCTCGTGGTCGCCATGGGACGCCCGGAGATGATCACCGGTGATATGGTCTCAGAGGGTACGGTCGTGATCGACGTGGGTACCAACCGCGTCGACGATGATACGCGAGAGAAGGGATACCGCGTATGCGGCGATGTCCTCTTCGACGAGGTGAAGGAGAAGGCGGCTGCGATTTCGCCCGTTCCGGGTGGGGTCGGGCCCATGACGATCACGATGCTGCTGGCGAACACGGTTAAGTCGGCCAGCCTCAGGGCGGGCAGCTCGGCCTGACCGTTGGTCGATGATCTGAGCCTAGGCCTCTTCGACGATGAAGAGGACGCGGTAGAGGCGGAGCCTCCGCCACCTCCGGAGCCCAAGGTCTGGTCGGTTTCGCAGGTGAACCGGGCAGTGAAGGGCTTGCTCGAGTCCAACGTCGAGCCACTCTGGGTGGGTGGCGAGATCGGGCAGTGGACCCGCTCGCGGGCCGGCCATTGCTACTTCACACTCAAAGACGACCGGGCTCAGCTGAAATCCGTCATGTTCGCGCGGGAGGCTTCACTCCTTCCGACGGATCCGGACGAGGGCATGAAGGTGCGCTGCTTCGGTGACCTCACCCTGTACGAGGCCCGGGGTGACT
>JAKMDG010000508.1 GCA_022428035.1 Longimicrobiales bacterium | reverse complement strand
ACGTTCTCTTCGGCGACCATGACTTCCAGGGACGTCTGTCGTTCTCGTGGCCAGCACGACCCGAGCAAAACCCCAATCGCGAGGACCCCGATTACCACCCGCGCTACCCCGTCGGTTTCGGCCTCACCATGAAGTGACACGGGCGCAGGCCTGAACGAAGCGGCGAGCGTCGATTGCCGGAATGGTGCGAAGCTCCGCGGTGGAGGCCGGTGCTCCCAGATCCGAACGCTTCGGTTGAGCCCAATCCTCAGGCTCTAGCAGCCAGCACTGCCCCGCGCCGACGTTCGAGCTCCTGTCGGACTCGATGGGCTCGCTCTTCCGTGATTGGATAGGTGGCGATCGCCCAGATCGCAACTGCAGAAGCTACCATCGGGATGACTACGTCGAACAACCTCATCAGAAAGATTGCTCGCTCCGTCTGATCGCCACCCAACTCGACGTCGAACCCGGTCGCGTTAAGAAGGAATCCACCTCCCGCCAACGCTGCCGCCATCCCAAGCTTCACGACCCACCAATAAATCGAACCGAACATCCCTTCCCGACGCTCGTTGCATTCCAGCTCATCTACGTCAACCACGTCCGCCATCATCGAGCCCATCAACGTGAAGAGTCCACCGAGACCGAATGCCATGAACGGCGCTGGAAGGAGCACGAGCCACGGATGGTCGGGGTTGTACGCGAACCACTTCATTCCGTACCCGAGAATCGAGATCCCGGTCGAGAAGAAGAAGGCACGCCGCTTTCCAATTCTTGTTCCAAGCCACGTCACGAGGAAGATGACGACGAAGGTCGAGATTGCCCCCAAGGTTCCTGCGTATCCGGCGTACTCCGCACCCAAGGCCTGGTCACCCGCGAAGACGTAGTAAATGATCACGTAGAACTGAAACGACGAGATCAACATGAAGCCGTTGAACACAAGGAACGTCGCGGCACACAGCTTTAGGAATGGCCTTGACTTCAACGTCGCACCGAAGCCTTCAAAGAAAGACCTGAGCTGAATGCCCAGACTGCCGGAGCCGGCAGGCTCGCCCTGATGCCGTAAAAGCTCCTCGTCGGTCCGCGTCTTGAAGCGTTCTCTCAGTAGGACGGCAGGAAGAACGCCGACCACGGCCGCAAATATGCCGATCACGATCGCGAGACCCGCAGCCCCGGCCACTTGGTCGTCAAACCAGGCTTGGTTCGTCATGATCCAGAGAAACCAAGGTGAAACGACGTACGCCAACTGCCCGATGAAGTTCTGGACACCCATCAGACGTGTGCGTTCGTGATAGTCGGGCGTGAGCTCGTAGCCGAGGGCGACCCAGGGCGTCGCGAAGACGGTATATGCGAGGTAGAAGACCAGCGAGCCGACAAGGAAGAACCAGAAATAGAACTGCTCGCTCTGATCCCTCGGCAACTGCCACAGAAGCGCATAGATCACCCCCGCAGCGATCGCTCCGCCGAAGATGTAGGGACGGCGACGGCCCCAGCGAGATCGGGTATGATCGGAGATATAGCCCATCATCGGGTCGGTGATCGCGTCCGTCAGCCTTGGCAAGGCGCCGAGAAGTCCGACCAGGGCAGGGTTCATGCCCAGCCCCAGGTTCAGGATGATCACCATCCCCCCGATCGCGGCGGCAAGCAGATTGTTAACGAAGGCACCAAGTCCGTAAACGACCTTGTGACCAAAGGAAATGCGGTCCTCTGGAGCGGTCGCGTAATGGGGCACCTCATCGACGGACAGGCGGTTGTGCCACGCAGCGAGAGCGATCTTCCAGAGCCTCGTTACCGCCTTCATCGCGCTTGCTCGTACACGCGAATCCAGTCTACAAGCATGCTCTGTGGAAATCGCACGTCCGGGGTCGGGGCACCACCGGAAAACGTGCCGCCAATCGCGACGTTCAGGATGATGTAGAACGGGTGATCGAAGACCCAATCCCCGCGACCCTGGACCGTCGTGCGTGTGACCACATGGAAGAGTTCGTCATCGAGATACCACCGAATGACACCCTCTTCCCACTCGACGGAATACACGTGAAAGTCGTCGTCGAGGCGACCGGACGGGATCGCATATCGAGCCGAGACGCCCCGCCCCGCCGAGTAGCCAGGACCGTGCACGGTTCCGTGGACGACCGTGGGCTCCTGACCACGGTATTCCATCACGTCGATCTCACCTGACTGCGGCCAACCCACGGTCTCGAAATCAGAGCCAAGCAGCCAGAACGCAGGCCAGTATCCCTGGCCGAGTGGCAACTTGATCCGTGCGGAAAATTTGCCGTACGCTTGCTCGAATCTTCCCGCCGTCGTGATCCGCGCGGACGTATAACTCCGGCCCATGAAGGACTCTCGTCTGGCCGTGATGGCGAGGTTGCCGTTCCCGTCGAGTGACGCGTTCTCCGGACGGTCCGTGTCATACTCGAGCTGCTGATTTCCCCAATCGGTCCCGACATCGAAGTTCCACCATCGGGGGTCCGGAAGCTGACCCTCAGGGCCGTCGAACTCGTCGGACCACACGAGCTCCCAGCCCTCCAGGTCCTCAGACCAATCGGAGCATGCGCCGAGACCGACCGCGAAAAGGGCGACGAAAACCCATGGCCGGCCTTGCCACCCTGCCAGCCTCACGCGGCCGTGACTTCGGGGAACAAACGCGGATCTTTCAGCGCGGCATCGAGGACGAGGGTCGCTGCCCCAACCGCAATCGCTCGAGGGCCGAGTTCGCTGGTCCGGATGTCGACCGATGCAACGGAGTTCGCGAAGGTACGTCGAACCACCGTCTCGCGGAGCGGAATGATCAAGGAGTCACCGAGAGTCGAGAGGCTCCCCCCGAGAATCACCGCTGCGGGATTCAGCAGATTCAAAACATCGGCAATCGCTATCCCGAGCCTTCGGGCAGCACGACGGGTCAAATGGAGCGCCAGGGGGTCGCTCGCTAAGGCTGCCGATTCGATCTCGCTTATCGTGATTTCATCGGACGCAAGAAGACTCTGGGGAAAGTCGCCGCGAAGCGTTCGCGCCTGAGCAATCAAGGCCTCCGACCCTATGAACGTGGCCAGACACCCACGATTACCGCAGACACACGCCGGACCGTCACTGTCGATCGTCACGTGCCCGATCTCACCCGCGACGCCACTCGCACCGCGGTAAATCTCGCCGCGGATCATGTAGCCGGCGCCGATTCCCGTTGCGAGTTTGACGTACGCGAAATCGTCGACGCCCCGGCCGGCGCCCCACCAGCGCTCAGCCAGAGCTCCAAGGTTCGCATCGTTGTCGACGAAGACAGGCGCATCGAATTCCGCCGTGAGACCGTTTGACCCACTCCGCCCTCGCCAGTCGGGCAAGGCGATGTCCGATAGCGTTTCGGGATTTCGCGGATCCACAGGACTCGGCACGGCAACGCCGATTCCCAGAAGCTGGCTCCGCGTCACCCCGCACTGCCGAAGACACGAATCCGAGAGTTCTACGATCAGCGCCCCCGTCCCGTCGGGGTCGGATCGCACGGGATGGTCTCGGTGTTCCCAAGCCAGCACCCGGCCACGAAGATCCGTCACGGCTACCGATACGTGCGACGCACCCATGTCGATGCCCAGGATCGCGTACGCATCATACTGAAACGCCAGCATGATGGGACGCCGCCCCCCACGACTCGGGCCATCCCCGACCTCGGCTACGAGGCCGGTCAGCAGGAGATCCGAGACGATGTCCGAGACAGTAGAGCGGGAGAGACCGGTCCGCCGCGCGATCTCCGCGCGAGACAGCTGTCGTTGGAGCCAGATCAGCTGTAAGACGGTCTCCGAAAGGGGGCGACCCCGAGCCTCGGACGGAGATGACGTCATCGTCGTGTCAAGGCTCGGGGACATGGATTCAGTTACGTCTACCTAAGACGTTGGGCTGAGACTACTTACGGAAATATACGTTGTCCACCCACACGGTCGCAGATCCGGTCGGCTGACCCACGATGATCATCTGCGACAGGTTCATCCGACTCGTGAGACCCGTGAAGTTCGCCAGCGGGATATCCAGCGTCACCCACTCGCCTGTC
>JAKMDG010000507.1 GCA_022428035.1 Longimicrobiales bacterium | reverse complement strand
GGACTACGAGCTCTGCATCCATCGAGCTCTATGATAAGAGCGCGGAGCTCGAACAAAAGGACGCAGACCCGACGTTCTACGAGCGGGTGTGGTTGGCGTCCGGATGGCAAGGCGGAAGGGTTCAACGGGCAGAGCTCCGCTTGAGAGACAAGTGTCTTGTCTACACGGACGGAACGAACCTTCGCGACCCTATGACGCTATGTGACGCAGAGGCCATAGATAGGGTATGGCAGCACGAAATGAGCAGAAAGCGGCTGGTTGTGCCAACCGTTGCAGCTCGGCGGAACTGTCCGACAGATCCACGGTGGAAGGTTATCCAAGAGGGAACGTGGGAGGCCGGCGCAGTCAAGCTAGAGCAGGATCGCCGGCCTCGCGAGGATGCGCACCGATGGCGAACGAAGCGGAATGATGAGCAGCTAATAGACTATGCGGCGCGGGCCTGTGCGATGCGAGGTCTAACGGAACCCGTGAGGACGACTCACGAGCTCCTACGGATGGTCGAGCGTGCTCTCACGAGGACGGAGGCGGACGCGCTCAATCGCTTCACGAGCAGGCGTGCGCACTATGGAGCCCGTCAAATGATGTGGTTCTCTACAGAGATAGAGACAGCCAAGCGTGAGCTCGTGGGAGCTCCTAGGAAGTACAGAATGAAGAGAGCAGCATGAGCCTAGGCAAGACAGCCCTATACACACTCGGCGCTATCGCGGGAGCGGAGCTCCTACGACACAGCCGAATCATCCGAACACATGAGACAGGAATCGTCCTCGGCGTGGTGGCGGGCCTCGCAATCAGTTCCCGCTCGGCGCATTGGAGGCGCGCGGCTTTGTGGGAGCTCGCAGCTGGACAGGTCGAGGACAAGATCTCCCGACTCGGACAAGATCTCCCCGAATCCGCAATAATCGACGCTGAATTCCATTGGAATTCTGAATCTGCATGATCTGCAAGCGGCCCCTTTTGCAGAATGAAGCGATAAAATAGGGGTGTAACTCTCGAGGCCGGCCCGATCTGCATAATCTGCAAGGTCTAGACGGTGCTAGCAACCAGAATTCACTCGTGAGGTCGGGATCTCTCAGTTCTTAGGAAGTGAAGCCCGATTTTGGGTATGATTTGGGTGGCCATGAGTACTCAAACCATCGATGACGGGAACGTCCTTCACCTAGACGACTACCGGGGTCGATCCGGATCTCAGGTGGAGGGCGGGACCGATTTGATCACCGCGACGGAGGCTGTTGCGGGAGCGGTGGAGGCTGTTGCGGAAGCAGCGGCGGAGGTCAGAGCGGCAGGCAAACGCATGGATGAGCTGGCAGCAGCTCACAGGGCGGAGCTCGCAAGCCAGCGCCGAGCGATGGTCATATCCGGCGCTGTAGTCCTCGGCCTTGGCTACGCGATTAGAAGGAGCGGCAAGTGAGCGCAGCACGACGCGATGACGACGCCCGGACGTATCAACGGGAACGCAGGCCACAGGCAACGCCAAACGATGTGGTGGACGAGCTACGAGCTCTGCAAGATGAGCAAAGAAGGCTGAGAGAGCTCGTAGCAGAGCAGAACAGAGTCCACGAAGAGCGGATGGCCGAAATGCGGGCGATGGTAGCGGAAGCCTCCACGCTGGCAGCTGATGAGGCCGTGAGGAAGGCTCAAGACCTTCGCGCAGCTCGGAAGCGCGGAACGATCCAGCGCCAAGCAAACCGCGCAGGGATGACGCTGACAGCGTGGATAGATCACTGCAATAGGATCGGCCACGATCCTACGAAGATGGATCGGAACATCGAGAATCACGAGCCCGCGCACAAGCGCGGTGGAGGCCGCCGGAAAAAGGGTGACGACGTGAGAGCTCTAGCGGAGGCGAACGTAGATATGAGCGAACGATTCAAACAAGAGGGGCGCTTCAAGAAGTAGCACCGAGAAAAAAAAGACACCCCGCGGCTTTTGGACGGCGTGCGAGGTGTCGGATCCAGCCCCAAAGGAGGGGCGCAGACGATGATTCAATCTAGCCCAAAATCAGAGCGAGATCTCCTAAGTTCAGAAAATGGCCCCTTGAGGGCGGGCCTCACCCATGAGGCCCATACAGGCACGAGGCCGGCCGCGACGGAGGGACGGGTCAAGGGCGGCGCAGCCGAGCGGGAGCGGTCCCTTGAGGCGTCCCGCGCGGCTGGCACTGTACCGAGCCAAGATGCAGCGAGCGAGGGGTCTATAACCCCTCGCCATACGCATTTCTCACCGAAAAACCCAGTGATTACGGGGCGGCCTACGGCGGTTTCACCACTGACAATCGACGGGCACACAAGACTCGAGCTTAGG
>JAKMDG010000491.1 GCA_022428035.1 Longimicrobiales bacterium | reverse complement strand
GTCCATGACGGCCCATTCGAGGTATGGAGCGAAGGACAGGCTGGAGTGGAACACGATGCCGAGCAGCAGGGCGAACGCTCGGACCGCATCTAGATAGTCCAGGCGGTGGTCGAGTGCGGGCGCGTTGCCGGGCGTCATGGAGGGTGGTTGATGTTTAGAAACGTTGAATCACGGGCGTCGTGGCGCAGACCGAATTTCAGAAGTCGAGTACCACGAGAGCTGATCTGGCGGGTACAGTGAGTGGTTTCTTTCAGTCACTTTAGCGAAGTGTCCCCAGATGCACACATACGTCGGACGCAACGTTCTCCCTGAGGTTTTTTCTCGCGGGCGGACAGCACAGGTCAGCGAGTATCCCCCGTAACGATGGGTTCCGTATTGTGAGTGGAGCTGGTTGCGACATGGCTAAACGGATCGAGCCCCCGCATCTTGGCCGCATGGACGCGATAACCCGCCTGAACACAGCCCTGGAAGGCCGCTACCACATCGAGCGAGAACTCGGTGAGGGTGGTATGGCCACGGTCTACCTCGCGGAGGACCCGAGGCACGAGCGGCAGGTCGCCTTGAAGGTCCTCAAGCCCGAGTTGGCTGCAGCGCTCGGGGCCGAGCGTTTTCTCACTGAGATCAAGACAACGGCGAACCTGCAGCACCCGCACATTCTCCCGTTGCACGACTCAGGTGAGGCTGACGGGTTCCTGTTCTACGTGATGCCTTACATCCAGGGCGAGACGCTGCGCGATCGCTTGGAACGCGAGCAGCAGCTACCGGTCGATGAGGCTGTGCGTATTGCGACAGACGTGGCCGAGGCGCTGCATTCCGCGCATGAGCACGGGGTGATTCACCGCGACATCAAGCCGGCGAATATCCTGATGAGCCAGGGGCGTCCGCTGGTGGCGGATTTCGGTATCGCGATCGCAGTCAGTGCCGCGGGTGGAGGTCGGCTCACCGAGACGGGCCTGTCGATGGGCACCCCTTACTACATGAGTCCGGAGCAGGCGAGTGCGGACCGGGAGCCGAGCGCATCGAGTGACGTGTACTCGCTGGGCTGCGTGCTCTACGAGATGCTGGTAGGCGAGCCGCCGCACACGGGATCCAGCGCGCAGGCGGTGCTGGCGAAGATCCTGATGGGCGATGCGCCGACCCCGACGGCGACGCGTGCGTCGATCCCGGCGAATGTGGACGCGACGGTCCGGAAAGCGCTGGAGAAGCTTCCGGCGGATCGGTTCCGGACGGCGAGCGAGTTCGTTGCCGCGCTGGGTGACTCGGGGTTCCGCCACGCCACAAGCGCGAAGGTGGAGGCCCATGCCACGGTCGCTGGCGGCCGGGCAGGGCCAGGGGAGGGCCTGACGATTGGACTCGCTGCGCTCGCGACGATCTTCGCACTTGCATTCGGCTGGTCGCTGCTGCGCCTCTCCGCCCCTGAGCCTACTGAGCCGGTGAGCCGCCAGGTGTTGAGCGTGGAGGGCTGGGCCGGTCTGGTGCCAGACTTCGGACGATACGCCGCGATCGCGCCGGACGGGTCGAGCTTGGTCGTACCGATGGCTACCAGCGGTGGTCAGGCGCTGGGCCTCAAGCTTCGCGGGTCGACGGAAGTGACGCTGATCCCGGACACTGAGCGTGCCCAGGACGTGATCTACGCGCCCGACGGGCAGTGGACCACGTACGTCATCGGGTCCGAACTCTTGAAGCGCCCACTCGTCGGCGGGTCCGCGCTTCGTCTGGCCGAGGACGCTGCAGGATCAGGGCGCGTGGGAATCGCTTGGCTCGATGATGGGACGATCCTCTACGATGTAGGGGCGGCGATCGTGCAGATCCCAGAAGACGGTGGTCAGCCGCTCGGCTCGGTGGAGATCCCACAGGTCACGTGGGTGCACGGCCTGCCAGGCGCTTCGGGTGCGCTGGTCGTCAACGGCACCGACGCCACCTTGTGTGCGGTAGATCTCGGTGATCTGTCGAGCGAGGTGATTCTGGAAGATGTGATCAGAGCGTGGTATGTCCCCACGGGGCATGTCGTGTACGTGCGGGGCGACGGAGGGGTGCTGGCCCAACCGTTTGATCTTGGTTCACTCACGTTGACGGACGGTGCCGTGCCCCTGTTCGACGGAGTTCGGCTCGACCCGTTCGCCGCGGACATGCGTCTGGCGGCGGACGGTACGCTTCTGTATGTCGAGGGCAGGGCGGTGGGCGGCGCATCGGAGTCGCAACTCGCCGTCGTGGATCTCTCGGGCGACACGGAAGCACTGGGGCTTGCTCCGCGGCAGATCGGGGCCTTGAGCGTCGGCTGGTCTCCGGATGGAGTATCGATCGTGTTCGAGAGCGAGGGGCAGATCTACACGTACAACACGGTGCTCAACACGACGCCGAGGCAATTGACGTTCGACGGGATCAACGCCAGTCCTGTCTTCTCGCCGGATGGCACGAGGGTCGGGTTCTCCTCCGCACGCGACGGTACGGACGGGTTCGATCTGTTCGTGAAGAATCTCAACGACGATGCACCGCCCCGACCGATCATCACGCTGGACGCAAATCAGTTTATGATGGGGTGGCCTGCGGACACGTTGATCGTGTTCGAGCGGAGTGAGGGCGGCGTCGGGGATTTGTGGATGGCCGACATCTCGGCCCCGGGCGACCCGAAGGCGCGCTCGTCCCTGACCTCGGAGGCTGATCTGCAGCGCATCACGGTCTCGCCGGACGGAACGCTGGCGGCGTATCGGTCCGACGAGTCGGGGCAGGAAGCCCTGTACGTGCGCAGCTTTCCGGCCCCGGGGGAAGGCACGATGGTGTACGCCGGTGATGGCGCTGGACTGTCCTGGTCTCCCGACGGCGGCGTGCTCCATTCGTTCACCGGCTCGAACGGTCCCGTCATTTCGATTCGTCTGCAACGCGATCCGGCACCGGTCGTCCTGGGCGTCGATACGCTGTTCAATAGCCCTGCTTGGGCTTCCGAGCCGGCAGTGGGCTCCGTGCTCCATCCCGACGGCGACCGATTCATTGTGGCCAGCGACCCCAGTGCCGCTTCGTCGGATGAGTTCCGGCAGTCGGAGCGGCTGATCCTGGTTATGAACTTCTTCGAAGAACTCCAGCGCCTGGTTCCCAATTGAAGCCTTCCAGATCCCGATTCTGCATCGTCATCGAGGATGTGAGTCAGTTCACTGTCGGCTTCACAGAGGCCCGACGACCATGACAGCCTCAAATCAGCCTTCGCGGGACATCGGGGAGCGGCTGGGAGCCTGGCTTGGGGCTCGGTGGCAGTGGTTGGTGGTCGCGGTGGTGTTGCTCTTCGCGCTCAACAACCTCGTGGGTATCGTGGCCGGAGCGGTGGGCCTGATCGCGTTTGCTCACCAGATCTCGGGGCGACTTCTTGGCGCACGGAGGGTCGTTGAACAGGTCCAGCAGATGATCAGTGATCCTGATGATTCGGAAGACGGGGACTGACCGACGAGCCTCGCATCGAGGGCGACGAGAAGGCCCCCCGTGATCCTGAGTGTGCATGTCAGGGCGGCGTGGTGATTATGGATGCTGACACCCGACGACCGGGAGCACGGCGGAATTCGGCCCAGGGATGAAGAGTGTATGCTTGCGATCGCCCTGGCGGTCTCAACACACGGCCGCGGCAAGATGTCCATTTCAGGTGCCATACTGGCTCGGCGAGGCAACATGCACGCTGGGTTTTGTGTAGCAAGTTGGCGGGTGGGACAGAGGCGCTGCGCATATTGCTCAGGCGGCTCACCTCAACGAGAATCACCCTGACTGAAATGGACAAAGGGAGCGGAGTGCATGAAAAGGGTAGCTACTGGACTTGGACTGATTGCCTTTTTGATGATGCTGGCAGGGGGTTCTCTGTCGGCACAGGTGGGCGAACGTCCCCGAGATACGGACTACACCGAGGACGCGGAAGAC
>JAKMDG010000484.1 GCA_022428035.1 Longimicrobiales bacterium | reverse complement strand
GGTAAGGACGCCGTTGATGCGGCGCAGACGCTTGGCGACCTCGATCCGGTCGAGTGCGCGACGCAAGAACTGCGGATGCACGGGTACCACCTCAATGCCGAACGCTTTGGACGGCTCGCCGTGTACGGGTCCGATGCACTCGAGATCCAGGAGCTCATGAGGTCCGCTCCGGGCATGGGTGACCCCGTTCACGAGCGACTCGGCCTGACGCCTGCCGAGGTCGTCTGGGCGTGTCGTGAGGAGATGGCCCGCACGGTAGACGACGTGCTCTCTCGCCGGAACAGGGCGCTCATCTTCGATGCTCGCGCCGCGATCGAGGCTGCGCCGCGTGTGGCTGAGATCATGGCCGGGGAACTTGATCGTGACGAAGCGTGGATCGAATCCCAGGTGGCCGACTTCGAGGAGATCGCGGGCGGGTATGTCTGGCCGCGCTAGCGTAACGCCCAAGGAACTCCGCGCTCTGGCGCTCAAACACGCCCCGATTGTTCGTCTGCACTCATCGGATCGCTTTCGTCCTATGGCGCCCGACGCGTTCTTGGCCGGCTCCCGGCTTCGGATGTACGACCGGCGGCAGCAAGAGCACATGCCGTTGCACCCCGTCCTGAATTTCACGACGCGGGAGTGGACGAAGCCGCCCGCTGTGCGTGCGCTGATGGGTCGGGACTACATCAGTCCACCGCCATCCCTGTTGGGCAGGCTGGGGCTCCGAGAGGACGGGACGAACCGGAGACCGTTTGACGGAAGGGCCGGCAACGCGGGAAACATATTCATCGAGCATCGCCAGAAGGAGCCGAAGGGCGAGCCGGATCCGAACGGAATCGTGCCGACCTTCTACTACTGGAAGTCGATCGGGTCCGGGGAATGGTTGCTAACGTACTGGTTCTTCTATGGCTACTCGCGCTATCAGGTCCTGCAGCTCTTTGGCCATCAAGGCGACTGGGAGCACGTCTCACTGGTACTCGACGGAAGCGGTAGCGTGCGGGGCGCATATTTCGCCGCACATGGCCGGCCCAGGCGGGTGAAGGCTGATTGTCTGGAGACAGGCGACGGGCGAACGATTGTCTATTCGGCCAAGGAGTCGCACGCCTCGTATCCGACCGCCGGCGAGCATGCGCATGGGGACGAGACGGACGAGGGCCCGACGTGGGAGACCTGGCAATGCCTCAAGTCCCTCTCACTCCAGGAATGGCGTCGGTTCGCCGGTGCCTGGGGTGCGGTCGGCACGCTTGCGGCGACGACGGGGCCTCTGGGGCCATGGTACAAACGTCACCGGATGTAAGCAGCGAATCGGGGGCTTCCCCACACGCGCCTCATCCACGGAGTCGAGGCGCTCGGCGAGACATGAGGGTCTACCCGTGCAGAGTCGACGCTTGGGACCTAGTCTCCCCGTTCGCGGTCCGAGCCGGCTCAACCGTTTCACTCAGGAACCACACATGCTCATCAGCAACACGCAGGAGATCCCGGGAAAGACCGTCGTCGAGTTCTTCGGTGTCGTAAGTGGAAGTACCGTGCGAGCGAAACACATCGGTCGGGACATCGCGGCTGGCTTGAAGAACGTCGTCGGTGGAGAGCTCCGTGGGTACACGGAGTTGCTTGCCGAGGCCCGTGGTGAAGCGATTCGCCGCATGAGTTCCCAGGCCGAAGAGCAGGGAGCAAATGCGATCGTGAACGTTCGTTTCGCTACCAGCAGCGTCGCTCAGGGCGCGGCTGAGCTCTTCGCGTACGGGACTGCGGTGAGGGTCGAGTAATGTGGGAGCTCGCGCCGTACCTGATGACGCCGATCGTGATGATTGGCGCATGGCTCACCGGCTCTTTTCTCGAGCGTCGTCATTTCGAGGACCTGCTGCGACTCGAGAGCGGATCCCGGGATGTGCTCGCGATCACGGTCGAGGATCTTCCCGAAGGCTGGGAAGTCGAACGCTGCGATCTGGTGATCGGTAACGTCGTGATCTCCCAGGACTACTTCAAACGGGTTGCCGCCAGTATCAAGGGTATCTTCGGAGGACGTATCGGTGTGTTTGAGCCGTTACTCGAGCGAGCGCGGCGTGAGGCGCTGGTCCGTATGAAGGAGCAGGCTCGGGATCACGGTCATGATACGGTGATCAATGTACGCATTGAGACATCTGCGCTCGCGCGAGCTCGGAGCGACGCCAAGGGTACGGCCGGCGTCGAGGTGATGGCGTTCGGGACCGCGGTCACGCTGCGGGCCGGGGCAAGGAAGCAGGTCGGACCTGGAGGTGGCGTACCGCTCTGATTGCGTCGGGCGGGACGCTCAAAGCGCTGTGCAGCTACCTCTCCTATGAGCCGCGGTTCATCCAGGTGATAGACAGTTGCAGGACGGACGCAACCGATACCCATGCGAAGTACGGGATCTGGGCGAAGGCAATCCACCGGTAGTACGTCCAGACCGACATCACCATCCAGACGATGGTCCCCCAGACGATCAAAATGTCGACCGATGCCAGGGGCAGGTTCCGTAGTCCGAACTGAATCGGGGTGAAGACCAGATTCGCTACGAGGTTGATGGCGAACGCGAGAGCCACGGTCCGGGGAAGATCGCCGCGAACAGCCTGGAAGAAGACGAACCCGAATGTCACGATGATGATCGGGTAGATGATCTGCCACATCAGCCCGATGAACTCAGGCTCTGGCGTCCATGACGGCTTTCGCAGCGCGTCGTACCAATCCCTGAACTCCATGATGTCGGCTCGGGGGTCTGTGGCGAATTGGGAGTGAGGAATTCAACCTACGGCTTCGGCTGACGGGTGGCGAAGCAAGCGTGTTATATGCGGCTGCGGAGTCCGCATTCCTGGTGATACCCAGAAACATCTTGCGGATGACCCTCCTGAAGGGGCATCATGCCGGCCCTTTTCCAAAGAAACATGTGATTTTGGCCGTGGTCATACGGAGGAACCCTTGGCGCGACAGAAGCGCTTCGTACTCATCGAGTTCATGATGGAGGCCGTGTGTATCATGGCCCTTCTCTTCATGGTTGCCTTGATCGGTGTCCAGTCCGGCACAGCGGTCTCGATTCTTTCCGAGGATCGGGCGAAGCGCATGGTTGCAGCCATGAAGGGTGACCTGGAGCGAGTCGCCGAACAGCAGATCCTGCACTACCTCGACTCGTCCGAATTCGCTCGCTCGCCCGAGGACCTGGCGTTTGTTTCTACGACCGGTGTAGCGATCGAGGTGACGGGCACCGCTGCCGGGTGGAGTGCTACGGCTTCCCACGAGCAGCTTGGTGAGGACCACGGTTGCGCGGTCTTCTACGGAGCGGTGCCGCGACCGTCAGACCCGGTGACACCCAACGCACCCGGTCAGGTATTCTGCACGCAGTAGACCGGTGGCCTGACCCTCCGGGTGGCACCGTGCCCCACATGACGTGCCCATGAAGATTGGCGCCTAGGCCACTCGCCTCCGATCTTGTTCGCCCTAGGTAGCTCAGGGTCTCTGAACGGGGCCCGTCCCTCTCACGGAGAACATGATGTCGACGCCGCGCTCCTTTCTCTCGATCAGCCTGCTCACCGCTGTCGGGTTCCTGGCCTGCGGGCCTGCGAGCGACCCGCCTCCGATGGAGTCGGCGGGCAACCTCATTACCGGCGAGGGTCTCCCGAATCCGGCCCCGACGGTGGTCACGAACTGGGGCGACCTGCCCGAGGGCCGCGAATGGGGCTCCACGGCGGGCATCGATCTCGACCCGATCGACGGGCATATCTGGGCCTATGAGCGCTGTGGGGCGAGCAGCTTCGGAGGCGGCGTTCCGGTGAACTGCGAGTCGAACCCGGTGCCACCCGTCTTCAAGTTTGACCGCAACACGGGCGAGGTCCTGGCCAACTTCGGCGCCGATCTCATGGTCACGCCTCACGGCATCCACGTGGACGCAGTTGGCAACGTCTGGATCACGGACTTCGCCGGAAACCAGGAGGGAACGCGTGGCCACCAGGTGTGGAAATTCAGTCCCGAGGGTGAAGTGTTGCTGACGCTCGGTATGGCCGGACAGCCCGGAAACGCACCCGGTCAGTTCAATCAGCCGAACGACGTGGTCACCGGTCCGGACGGTTCCATCTACGTCTCAGACGGCCACAATGGTCAGGGTATGACGACCAACCAGGCGATGCGGGCGGGCCTCGAAGCTGGTCAGACGGCACGCATCCAGAAGTTCACGCCCGAAGGCGAGTTCGTCATGGAATGGGGCGAGATCGGTGTTGAGCACGGTCAGTTCCGGACACCGCATGCGCTGGCCTTCGACTCACAGGATCGCCTGTGGATCGCCGACCGTGGCAACCACCGGCTCGAGATCTATGACCAGAACGGGAACTACCTCGATTCGCGTTACAGCTACGGTCGAATCAGCGGGATCTTCATCACTGATGACGACATGGTCTATGCGATCGACTCCGAATCGAGTCCGACCAACCATGTCAACTGGCGTAACGGTGTCCGTGTCGGCCCGCTCGACGAGGACCGCATCGTGGCGTTCATTCCGCCGTTCGAGCGTGAGAGCCGCGTCTACCAGGGCACGGCCGGTGAGGGCGTTGCGGTCGACGCGGACGGAAATGTCTATGCCGCAGAGGGGCCCAATTCACTGAGCTGGGCGGGTGGTGCCTTCACCAAATACGTGGCCGGGAACTAGCCCCGATCGACTCAGGCCGCGCCGGCGGGGGCCATGGGCTCCACCGGCGCGGCCTGGCTTCGACTCCTCCAGCAAGAGGGCTGCGCTGCGAGCGTGCTCGGTGGAGCGCCTACCTCAGTAGACGAGGATCGGCCGGCTCGTGATGAGCGGGGTGCGTCCGGCGAGGTCGAGGCGGAGGTGCAACGTGTACTCGCCGGGCTCGAGATCGGGTAGATCCAGTTCGACAGAGCGGAACACCGCCTGAACCACGTCGGGTCCCCGGTCCTCGAACGTGACGTCGATCGTCTCACTCGCCTCGAGCTCTTCGATAAAGTCCTCCGGATCTCCCTGGTACTCAGGACGACCCTCCGTAAATCCAAGCGTGACCTGCACAGGCTCCTGGAGGCGTAGTCCGTACATTTCCCAGATGACGGGGAAGCGCTCGCCTGCCTGGAGGCGGATGCCGGGTCGGATGTGAGGCAGAGCCTCGTCGAGCGTTTCCGGCAGCGGCGCGCCGCCGTTGAGAATCATGAGGTCCGAGACATCGACCATTCCCTCCAGAAGCGGCTCCTGAACCACGCCCTGGCGGGCTCGCCATGCCTGCCGGCCGGCGAGGTCGGCGACCTCGAGGCCGCTGACGTACCGACCCGGGCGCACCCGGATGGTCAGTACACCCTCGGCGTCACGACCTCGCACGAAGAGAGGATCCCGTCCGTCTTCGGGAATCATGAAGAGGCCGGCCGCGGGAGGGCCGTCGAGTCCCCCTTCCGGTCCCCATGCTGGAACCGCACCTGACTCGGATGCCAGGGCTGGGAAGGTGGGGCGGTAGGCACCCACGACAAGCATCTGATAGTCGCGACGGAAGCGGCCGACCTGTGTCTCGAGTCCGCGGACCTCCGGCGCGTAGAGCGGTGCGTGCCACGTGCGAGCCTCCCGCGGGGCGGTGATCCAGCTCTCTGGAGGGATATCGCTGGG
>JAKMDG010000480.1 GCA_022428035.1 Longimicrobiales bacterium | reverse complement strand
CTTGGTCGCCCTTGCGAACGCACACGTAGAACGGGTCATCGCAGAGACCTTTGCGGACGCCGCGTCCGAGGCTCCGGCAGGGCGCGTTCGGGAGGTGGTCGAACGCTTGCGGGCTCTGCATGCCTTGTCGCGCATCGAGGCGGATCGTGGCTGGTTCCTGGAGACTGGCTACATCGAGGGCTCGAAGTCACGGGCCATCCGCTCAGAGGTCTCGAGCCTCTGCCGAGAGGTTGCGCTGGACGCCGATCTGCTCACGGCCGGCTTCGGCATCCCGGACGGGCTGCTACCCTCTATCGCGCAGACTCAGCGACAGTACGGGCGGCCACACGGCTCATAAACGGAAATTTTTCATTTCGTTTCCGCGGTCGATCGTTTCATTATGACGCCCGACAGGGGAGTCATGCGGACCGGACACGGAAATAAACACTTGTTTTTCCGCCATGGACGCCGCCACATTCCTCCTGTCCGCGCCTGCGGGCTGCGACGAATCGATCCGAAAGATTCTGAGCTCTCCAGGCGACGTACTAGACGAGGGTGCGCGTGGTGTGCGCCCGAACGTGCCGGAGGAATGTCGATGGTTCGCAGGAGCCTGATCGCAGTAGCGCTGGTTGCCATAGCCGCCCCAGTAGCTGCCCAGTCGTCGATGCAAGAACCGGTGGAATGGACCTGGTCCGCCGATCGCCCGGATTCCGAGGCGCCCCTGGGGGTCTTCGGTGCCCGCACGATGGAAGCAGGCGAGTTTCGCATCGGCTACCGTTATTACCAGACGCATTGGCAGGGCGTGTGGTTCGGCCGTGACTCGCTGGATCTCGCCACGACCCTCCAGCTGTATGACGATGCGCCGTTGACGCGCTCCGACGTTCGGCATCAGGCGTCGGTGACCTATGGCGTGTCCAGTGCACTCACCCTGATGGCCCGCGCGGAGTTTGCGGTCATGGAGCGTGAGACGATTGCCAACGGATCGCTGCTTCGGACGACCGCCCAGGAAATAGGCGACGTCGAGGTCGGCGCACTCTACAATGTGCATAACGAGGGCGCTTACCGGATGCACGTGCAGGCCGGCGCTGTCATTCCAACGGGTGCGTCCACGACATTCGCGGACACCACCCGCGCTCAATCAACTCCTGCTGGCGTTCCGCTCCCCTACGACATGCGCCCCGGCGGTGGCGTCTTCGGAGCGCTGCTTGGAATTACCGGCTCGGCTCAGAACGATGTCGGTACCATCGGCGCGCAATTCCGCATGCGGACGAACTTCGGCTCCAACTCCGCCGGCACCAATGGGTTCACCCCGGGCGACGAGTACGAAGCCAACGGCTGGGTCTCCTACAACGTGTCTCATGCCGTCAGTGTGGGGACCGGCGTGCGCTGGCAGATGTGGGGCAACATCACTGGAGCTGATGACCGCCTGAAGACGAGCGGCGATCCGCACAACCAGGGCGGTCTGCTATCGGGCCAGAGGGCCATGATGCCTGTAGGCGTCAACTTCCTCTTCCCGGAGGGTTCCAACTTTGCCGGCCACCGCTTCTCGCTCGAGGGTGTGTACAGTCTGCATACAGATTACGAAGGCCCACAGATGGGTCTCGACTGGGGCCTGAACGTAGGCTGGTCGATGGGCGTCGGCAGATAGTCTGAACCGCACCAAATGGTTCAACGCGACGGGCCCGGGGCTATGCCCCGGGCCCTTCGTTGTTTGCAGGCGCCATCACCGGCGCGGCATAGCGGTTACGCCAGCAGGGCCAATAGGTGGTAGCTCTTCTTTCCCTTCCGCAGAAGAAGAAAGCGTCCCTCGATCATGTGCTCCGTGGTGACAGCGACATCGACACTCTCTACACGCACGTTGTTCACGTAAACGCCACCTCCATCGATCGAGCGACGGGCATCACCACGCGAGGACGCCAGCCCTGATTCGACGAGCAGATCGATGACCGGCTTCCCTGCCCCGCCGAGTTCGTCAAGCGGGAGCTCAGATGAGGGCATGTCAGCGAAGACGTCGGCAATCTCGTCTGCGGAGAGTCCCTCGATCGCACCACTGAACAAAGCCTTCGTAGCACGCTCCGCTGCCGCGAGACCAGCCTCTCCATGCAGCCGCCGGGTCACATCCTCAGCCAGGGCTCGCTGCGCGGCCCGACGATAGGGCTCCCGCTCGACCGCCTCGGCCAACCCCGCGATCTCATCGTGGCCGAGCAGGGTGAAGAACTTGAGGTACCGCACCGCGTCCGCATCTTCGACGTTGATCCAGTACTGGTAGAAGCGAAAGGGCGACGTGAGCTCCGGGTCGAGCCAGACGTTGCCTGACTCGGACTTGCCGAACTTCGCTCCCGACGAGTTCGTGACCAGCGGGTAGGTGACCCCGAATGCGCGGGCGCCCTCCATCCGGCGGACAAGATCGATCCCGGTCGTGATGTTGCCCCATTGGTCACTTCCACCCATCTGCACCGTGCAGCCCTCGCGGCGGTAGAGCTCCAGGAAGTCGTAGGACTGCAGCAGCGCGTAAGAAAACTCGGTAAAGGAGATGCCGGACTCTTCATCCTGAATCCGACGCTTCACCGACTCTTTCGCCATCATCTGATTGACCGAGAAATGCTTACCGACGTCTCGCAGGAAATCGACCAGCGTGATGTCGCCGAGCCAGTCCAGGTTATTCCGCATACGTGCGGGATTCGTCTTGACCTCGAAGTCGAGAAAGTGCTCGAGCTGGGCCCGAATGCCCTGAGCGTTTTGGGCCGCGAGCTCTCGAGTCAGAAGCTGCCGTTCAGCCGTCTTGCCCGACGGGTCTCCGATGAGGCCGGTACCACCACCGACCAGAGCAATGGGTGTGTGACCCGCTCTCTGAGCATGAACGAGCCCCATGATCGGCACGAGGCTTCCGAGGTGCAGGCTCGAGGCGGTGGGGTCGAAGCCGATGTAAATCGTGCGTGGCGCGTCGCGGAGGTGCTCGGACACTCCCTCCGTCGCGTCCTGCATCAGGTCGCGCGCCAGGTATTCGTCTAGGACGTTCTTCATGCGGGGAACGGTACCTGGCCGACCGGGGAGGTCAAGGCACACCCACGTTGGCGGCCCCTGCGCCTGCGCAGCAGCGACGGGGATCCGAAGGGGAATTTGCCCTCGGTCCGGACCGAGGGCAGGATGTGCGCATGTCCAGCTACGAACGCTTCTACGAGGTGGTTCGGTCGATCCCCGAGGGTAGGGTCTCCTCCTACGGGGCGATCGCCCATCTTGCCGGACTTCCGGGTCACGCCCGTCAGGTCGGCTACGCCCTCGCGGCGCTGCCAGACGAGCACGACGTGCCGTGGCATCGCGTCGTGAACGCGCGCGGCGAGGTCAGCACTCGGCGTGGTGGCCACTCGTTCGAGCGGATCCAGCGCGTCCTGCTCGAGGACGAGGGGGTAGCGTTCGATCAGCGAGGTCGGGTCGATCTGTCGTCCGTCGGCTGGCCAGAACCGCGGGCCCGATAAGGATCACTGGGATCCCTGAGATACCCGGTCCTTAGAAAGGAATCCTCCGAGTACCGCCAGGAAGTACGGTCTCGGCGCCTCGAGGAATGCGGCATGATCACCGCCCGGGATGACCGCCCACGTCTTGTCCGAGGTGCTCAGCCCGTCGAAGAGCCACGCCTGGAATTCTGAGGGACTGAGTGGATCGTGCTCTCCCTGCATAAGGAGGGTTGGCACGGTCACGGCCGCAGGATCGAGTTCGTTCCACTCGTGTGACGCCGTCCAGTCAGCGCGAACCGGGTCAGCCACAAGCGCCGCTGAGACATAGGTGTCGATGGCCCGCTGGCTGATCGAGCCGGGGGTAATGAAATCGCTCGCCGCCGCCTGGGCTGTGGTCTGGTTCATCGGAGGATCGCCCTGCGGCACCTGCACCGGACGATCCCCCGGCCGATGCGGATAACCGAACAGGACGAGCCGGTCGACGAGTTCAGGGAAGCGCTGGGCCGCCAGCTGCGATACGCGTGAGCCCTGCGACCAGCCGAACAGGTGAACCGGCAGCCCCGGGTATCGGGCCCTGAGCCATCGCAGCGTTTCAGCGAGGTCCTCGGCCGCTCGCACGGGGGTATTCCAACCACTTGGGTCCCGCGGGGTCTCCCCGTATCCGCGCAGATCGATACCAAAGCCAGCGATCCCCTGCGCGACCAGGCCATCCATGAGGGAGAGCTCTTCACCCGGCACTTGCAGGTCGAAGTTCGGCACCGCACTCCAGGTACGGCCGTGAACCAGAAGAAGGACTGCACCGGGTTCGGGACCAACCTTGGACCAGACGGCGAGTGGATGCCCATCCGACATGACCTGATGGCGTTCGAGCGTTGCCGAAGCAGACGGGACCGACGCTTCGTGGGGTACAACATCCGCGCACGCGGCCGTCGCGAACATCATTGTGGCGAGCAGACGTAACGGAGTCATGTCAAATGATGGAATGTCAGCTGGGAACGGGCGAGACCGGACCTGAGACCGTATAAAACTTATTTATTGGTTAATATATATAATAACTTGTATCTTGAACTATGACAGGCAATTTTCCCCAGGTCGTTCTTCGGGAGCGTTTCGACTGGATCGCGCTGGACTTCGTGAATACGACGGTCCTCACTCGCTCTGGAACGGTGGACGCACTCGAGACTGCGACCCAGTTCTTCGCCTGGATGGAGCGCGCCACGCCTCCGGGCTGGCGAGACCTACGCCCGGAAGGATTGCCGGACCGGAGAACCCTCCATGTGGAGGCCGTACACCTTCGCATGGCCATGGACCGGCTTCTCGAGGCCCGCGCTGCCCGAAGCTCTGTTGATCAAGCGACGGTCCACGCACTCCAACGCGCCATCGGCTGGGCACGCACGTCGCGGGACCTCGAAGTCGGAGCCCACGGCACCGTCGCCATCACCACCCGCTATGAAGCGGTCCACCCAGCGGCCGCACTCGCGCCGATTGTCGACGACGCCATCCGACTGGTCGCGTCCGCGGACCCGGCCCGACTGAGGCGATGCCGAGCCGATGCATGCTTGCGGTGGTTTGTAGACACGAGCAAGGGGGGGCGGCGTGCTTGGTGCTCCATGACAACCTGTGGGAACCGCGCAAAGGCAACTCGATATCGTGCCCGACACGAACGTCAGGGCGGCGCGGCCTGACGCTCGACGGCCTCCCGACCGAAGCTTGCTCAGCTCGGCCGCGTCCCGACATCTTGCCGTTTCCTCCGCCACCCAAAGCACTGCCACGCCTCATGCGCACACTCCTGTTCACCGCACTCTGCGCCGCTGCGTTCGTCACCACTCCCGTAGCCGGACAAATCGTCGATCCGCGCATCGAGGAGATTCTGCAGGACGTCTCCCCGGATCGCCTGCACGAGTATCTGTCGACGCTCACCGGCTACGAGACCCGCCATTCCCTCTCGTTCTCCGACCGGCCAGACTTCGGCGTGCTCCCGGCCCGGCAATACATTCTCGAGACGATGCAGGGCTTCAGTGAGCGCCTGCAGGTCCGCTTTGACTGTTACGACGTCGAGCCCCAGGGCAGGATCCCGGAACAGGCGGAGCTCTGCAACGTGGTCGCGACGCTGCCTGGCCGGAGTGAGCGCCGTGTCTTCGTGAGCGGCCACTACGACACCGTAGCACGCGTAGAAGCGAGTGATCCGGCCGCGGGTGGCAGCGGTGGTGGATTTGACTGGTCGCGCTTCGACAATCCGGCGCCCGGAGCGAACGATGACGGTAGCGGCACGGTTCTCACGATGGAGGTCGCACGCGTCCTGTCGCAGAGCGGCATCGAGTTCGACGCCACTCTGGTCTTCGTTGCCTTCGTGGCTGAGGAGGAAGGGCTCGTTGGGGCGAGCCTGATGGCGGCGAAGGCTGAGCGCGAAGGCTGGGTGATCGACGCGATGTTCAATAACGACATCATCGGCAACTCGCTGGGCGGCAACGGCATCCTCGACAGTCGGACCCTTCGAGTCTTCAGTGAGGACCCGATGGATTCCCCCTCTCGTCAGCTCGCGCGTTTCATCCGTCGGCAGGGTACTGCATATATGCCGGGGCACGAGATTCGACTCATCGCACGCGAGGACCGCTTCGGTCGCGGCGGTGACCACACGGCCTTCAACCGAAGAGGCTTTCCCGGGGTGCGATTCAGCGAGTCACGTGAGAACTACTCCCGGCAGCACACGGCCGCCGACACCCTCGGCGGCGTCGACTTCGATTATCTGGCCAGGAACACACGCGTGAACGCGGCCGGTGTCGCCACCATCGCGGTCGCCCCCGCTGCGCCGAACGTTGACGGCCCGCGAGGCCCGATGCTCAGCCGTGGCGAGACAGGGTACCATGCCGACATGAGCTGGCAGCGCTCACCCGGGGCGACCTCGTACCGTGTGGTCTGGCGGGAAGCCTGGACGCCGGATTGGCAGCATGAAGTCCTCGTGGGGAACGTGGATGGCCTGGTCCTCGAGAATATGTCGATCGACGATTATGTGTTCGGAGTCGCGGCCGTCGGACCAGACGGCCATGAAAGCGTGATATCCGCGTACGTTCGCCCGCCGCGGGCCCGCAGCGACATCCGCGAGGTCGGCCCGGGGAGGTAGGCGCCCCCGCTGCTCGAAGCGAGTGGAGCCGGGCTTGGCTAGCGGACCAGCCCCGCCACCCGTAGCTCGACCGCTTCGATCAGCTCGAGGTCACCGACGGTGCGCGCCCGAGCGATCGCCTCGTTCGCTGTGGCCCCGGCCTGGTCAGTAGCCCCCCCGAGCGCCTGCGCCATCGCGAGCGCCGCAAGCGCGCGAGCGTCCTGACGATTCGACATCAGAACCCCTTGCCGTGCTATAATCAGTGCGGACTGGGCATCGGACCTCTGGACAAAGATCTCGGCCAGGCCAACGAGAGACCCGATGTGGTCGGCACGGTACTGGAGTGATTCCTGAAAGTGACGTGTGGCCACGTCGAGATCGCCCGTCTCGAACGCCGCGGCGCCCTGGCCGAACTCGAGCTCGGCCATGTACGCCATGTCCTCGGCCTCGTGCTGCCACGCTTGAGCCTGAATGAGTTCAGCCCGGTCCGACTCATTCTTCGGCAGAACCTGGAGAATCAGGTCGGCCATCTCGTCGTCCGAGTTCGACCCGTACATGACGCGCTTGGGCAGATCGACAGGCTGATGCGGATTCTCCGCCGAATTATCGAATGAGAACTCTTTCAGAATGGTCGTGCCCGCCGGCAACGAGATCGGCTCTGCGAAGCGGTAGTCGTCCTGCCAGTTGAAGTCCCAGTCGGGGATATGGATCAAAGAAACCTCCCGACCGTTCGGCAACAGAGCCGTCGCACGCAGATCCTTCCCGAGATAGTGGGCGTGCGGGTAGATGCTGAGCAGGTCTACATCCACCGGCAGCGTAAAGCTGTTCGACACCACGTGCTCCGTGGCACCCGCTGCAATGTCGATCTGGAGTGAGCTGACGACGAGGATCGCGGGGTGGCGGGTCGGCGGGTCGTCCGCGAAGTGGAACTCGACCTGCGCCGTGACGTCCTGAGGCTCACCCGAGGTACGCAGGTGGAGTTGAACCACCAGATCGGTCCCCGGCTCCAGACGCCACGCCATGCCATCCAGAGGCGGTAGCCGCGTCTTTCCTGGTGTCCAGCCAATGAAATGTCCGTCGGGATTCGACGCGTTGCTCGTGAGTTCCATACCGTCGAAACCCGGCCCCGGATCCTGGAGATCGAGCTGCCGGGACGACTCGGTCTCGTCGACCATCATTCGGGCGTGGTGCACCGTCGTACGATCCCCGGGGCGAAGTTCGACGTACTCGATCCATCGAGTCTCTTCCACAGGGATCTCCACCACCAAGTTCCGATAGACGTCGTAGCCTTCGGCGGCGAGCGGGTACGCAGGCAGCGTGACCACCAGATCAGGTTCACCTGGTCGCCACACATCCTGTTCGTCGGTGATCAGCTTCTCGGGGGCTGGCTCCCCCATCAGGGCTCCGTCCTCCACCCAGACCCGGAATAGCTCGACTTCCCTGACGGTCAACATACGTTCGCCGGCGAATGTCCCGTGCTCACCCTCCGGCAGCCACGGTGGCATGCGACGCGCAGATGTCGCACGAACGATCCTTTCCGCCCGCTCGACAGCATCCTCGTAGGTAAGCAGAGTGAACGGGGCCGAGGGATCCTCGCCGTGGCAATCAAGGCACTCCCTCGCGATGACCGGAGCGATGTCCGTCGCCCACGTCACCTCATCGGGCACCGTCTGACCGGCGTCGGGAAGACCGCGGGCTCCGACGAGCGCGACACCAAGCGCAGCGAGTCCGACGAGCGCGACAAGCAGGGTGGTGAATCGCCGCCCCGATGGCTCTTGTCTGTGATTCGGGCCCGTCATGTTCCTTCCCTGCGCGAAGCTGATCTCCCCGCCTCCGTCACATTCTCCTACCTTCGTTCATTATAAATGATATACGCGGCATCAGTCGCGTGAGCCGTCAGAAGACACGGAACGAAGGGATCTCGATGCGAAGAAGTCTGCTGGTGATTGCCGCGACCATGTGTGTTTCGGGGTGCCATACGTTCCAGCCGGCGTCCGTCGCCGATTTGACTCCTGGCGAAGGCATGCGGGCACGCGTCACAGGGGCATTTTCCGACTCCCTGAGTACCATTCTGGGTGTCGACACCCGTCTCGTGGAGGGTACGTACGTGGAAGGCACTGGATCGTCCGTGTATATCGACATACCGGTGGCCTCGGGTTTTCAGGGCATGCGACTCCAGACGCTAAGCCAGCGCGTGGAGATCCCCACGACCGCCTTTCTGGATGTGGAGCGCAAACAGCTGTCCAAAGGCCGAACGGGTCTGGCCCTCGGAGCAGCGCTTGCAGCCAGTACGGCGATCATCCTGTCACAGCTCGGCGGAGACACGGGGGGCGAAGTGATTCCGGGAGGTGGTGGTCCGGTGG
>JAKMDG010000468.1 GCA_022428035.1 Longimicrobiales bacterium | reverse complement strand
TGGACGGGTACGATCGCACGGGCAGGCTTGTGACTCCCCATGACCTCCGCATACTCCTCGTTGACCGGTCCCCAGTGCTCGATACCTGAGACATAGACCGTCATGCGGACTACGTGGTTGAGGTCCGACCCGGCCTCCTCGAGGACGGCGGAGAGGTTGGCGAGTGCCAGTCGGGTCTGCTGTCGGATGTCACCCGGCTCAGCGTCGGGGTTCTCCGGGTCCTTCCCGAGCATACCCGCGGCGTAGACAAGACCATTATGTACAATGGCCTGACTGTAGTGGCCGGCTGGTTCGACCGCCTTGCTCGTGTTGATGATCTTCATCGGGGTCCTTGTCTGATTGGGTTCAGTGCTGCATTCGGGCTGCTTCGTGACGGGGCTCAGCGAGAGACCGCCATGCAAAGCGATGGAGCCATGGGTTGTCACGACGCTCGACGGTGTCGGCAACGAGTCTACCGATCATGGGTGTGAACTTGAAGCCGTGACCGCTCCCACCTGCGGCGACGATCAATCCTGATCGTTCTGGGTCCTCCCCGATCCACAGGTCCCCGTCGAAGCTGTCGCAGTAGAGGCACACTCGAGTGCCGACCACCGGAGCGTCAGCGAGGTCTGGAAGTGATTCCGCGAGGAAGGCTCGCGCGCGATCGAGGTGGTCCTCGGAGACTGTGCCGCGGCGTTCCGGGTCTACCATGTAGCCGTCGGCATGATGGCCGAGCTTGATCCGACCATCATCGAGCGCGGGAAAGCCATACCACCCGGACACGGCCATGTCGGCAGCAAACGGAGGGAATACGGGACTCTGCCAGCGGGAGGGGTCGTCGACCCCGTAATGCACCACCGGCTGAGCGATTGGCTTCAGAACATCCGACAACCAGGGCAGGAGGACCGGCGTCCACGCACCGGTTGCGACAATGACGCAATCGGCTTTCAAGGTGCCCACCGAATGTTCTTCGGAGGCGTAGTGAACGCCCGAGACGGATGAGCCGTCTTCCAGAAGCCCCGTGAATGAACCAGCTACGAACGCCACACCTGCGCCGCGGCAGAGCTCCAGGAGGCGGGCCACTACGGCACCGCTCTCCGCCCAACCTCCGCGAGGGCTGACGTAGCCCTCCGGGTATCGATCGGCGTTCCATGCGGGCCAGACAGATCGGAGATGCTCTGCGTCAAAGTGCTGTGGGTCGTACCCGCGCTCCCGCAGGACGCGCTCGCTCTCGAACTCGAAGCTGCCCGGTTCGGCTTCGCGGGCCGACAGCACGAGCAACCCCTCTGGATGATAGAGCGCTCTTGGCCACTCAGCGTTCCAGGCCTCCCATACATCGAGGGAAGCTTCTGCGAGCTCGTGGTAGAAGACGTCCGCCCCGTAGTCCATCCGGATCATCTTGCTGATGTCCGTCGAAGAGGCATCGGGGTGCGGACTCGCCGTCCGGTCGAGCAGAGTAACGCGATGCCCGCGGCGGGCCAGTTCGAGAGCGGAGACGGCGCCGAACGCTCCTCCGCCCACGACCACGATATCGAGGGGCTGGACCAACATCGGTGTCTCCCTGGGCTCTGATCGGTAGAATTCAGCGCACTCTGCACTCGATGCCATAACCATGCAAATGCGAATCCTCTCGGAAGCCGACGTTCGAGCCGCGATCGACATGCCAGCCGCGATCGACTCGATGCGCGAAGCGTTCTCCACGTTGTCCGCAGGAGATGCCACCGTGCCGGTCCGTCTCGGTCTCGAAACTGAATACGGCGTGTCCCTTTTCATGCCCGCGTACATGAAACCCTCGGGGCAGGCCGGGGCGAAGGTCGTGTCCGTGAACCCCGGGAATGCGGACATGGACCTGCCTGTCATCCACGCCGTCGTGTTGGTGCTCGACCCCGTCACGGGCCGGGCGCTCGCGCTTATGGATGGGACATGGCTGACCGCTCTGCGGACTGGAGCAATCGGTGGGCTCGCAGCCGATCTGCTGGCCAGGGAAGAGGCGTCGGTTGTCGCTTTGTTCGGAGCGGGTGTGCAGGCGCGAACACAGCTCGAGGCTGTCCGGTGCGTGCGAGACATCCGAGAGGTCCGGATCGTGTCGCCGAGCGGGTCAAGCGCCGATCAGCTCGCGTCAGAGTTGGAGGGTGTCGCGGCTCGTCGTGTGGATGATCCGAACGACGCGATCGCCGGGGCTGACATAGTCATTGGAGCTACGAGTAGCTCGACTCCGGTCTTCGACGGACAACGTGTCGAGCCGGGCACGCATGTCACGGGGGTGGGATCATTCACCACCGAGATGCGCGAGGTGGATACCGAGCTGATCATACGCGCACGCGTCGTCGTGGATCAGCGTGACGCGATCATGGAGGAGGCCGGCGATATCGTCGGTCCGATCCGGGACGGGGCCGTGGACGAGTCAGTCATGGCTGCCGAGATCGGAGAGATCCTTCTGGGTCAGGCTGAAGGTCGTCGCGACGCCGACGAGATTACCTTCTTCAAGTCAGTTGGAAACGCCGTTCAGGATCTCGCGGTCGCGGCTCGGGTCCTCGAGGTCGCTGAGCGTGACGGGCTGGGCGTAGTCGTGGATCTGTGAGTCTCTGGCTCGCCTCAGAGCCCTGCCTGTTCCACGGTGCCGAGTGCCTGCCACTGCTGAGCCAGAAGCTCATACCGATCGCGTGCCTCGATGTCACCGGTCCGTAGCGCGGCCTCGATCAGCGCGAGATACACCCATGAGTAGTAGTTCGGGATCCCGATCGTTGCGATATCGGGCCAGTGGTCCCACTCGGGGATCTCGCCACGGTGGATGAACACCTCGTCGGCAAGTAGTGCCGTCCGGCCGCTATCCACGAACTCACCGGTCACCGGCAGATACGGTGACTGTCCCAGCGGGACGTAGCGTGGGTTGTCTGCGGGCGCGCCGTTGCTGAGTCGGAATGCGAGTCCCTGCCGCACCAGGTACGGCTGCACGCCAAGCGAGGCAGCTGCATTTCCGCTCGAGGCAAAGTATATGGGACGGTCGTCGATCGACTCGACGAGGAGGGTCAGCGCAAAGCGCTGCCACGGTTGTAGCAACATGCCACCCGGAAGCCGAGCTTCAATAGCTCCGATCTGAATGGACACAGCTTGATCGAGCCGCGTGTAGGCGAGCGCCGCTTCCTCAATCTGCTCGTCCGTGAGGGGAAGAAGGCTCTTCGTTGGAGGTGTGATGGACTCGACCACGATCGGCGTTTGTCCAGTGGCCTGCGTGGCATCCGTGACGTATGCGGCCGGAGTGTTCGTGGGGTCGTATGGGCGCTGGCACTGGATCACGCTCCAGTCCGTCGAAGGATCGATGTCTCCACAGGGAGCCGTGAGATCCTTGAGCTGCTTGGTGTACCAGTCCGTGTTCAGGTACGATGTGACAATCACCGTGACATCCCGGCGGATACCCTCGACTTCCTGCAGATACCAGAGCGGGAAGGTGTCGTTGTCGCCGTTCGTGAACAGTACCGAATACGGCTCCACGCTCATCAGTAGATTGTACGCCCAGTCGCGTGCCGCGTAGTCGTAGGTACGTGTCGCCCAGCCCCAGTTCAGGGCGAGCGGCAAGAATGCAAGAACCAGGATCGGGCTCGTCTTCTGCAGTCCTGCGCCAGCCTCCTGAGCCGCTTCCTTCCACAGCGTAGCGATACCCATCCCGGCCCACAGTCCCCACACCGAGAAACTGACAACGAAGAAGTAGTCGCGTTCACGAACTTCGTGCAGTGACCGATCGGCGACGGGGGCGAGCAGGGAGTATCCGTACTTGAAATTCAGGTAGTAGACGAGGGCCGCAGAGAGCGTTGCGAAGAGCGTCGCGATGTAGATGAAGCTGGCCCTGTCACGCCGATAGTGCTCGACTGCGCCCCAGATCCCCAGGCCAGTGAAGAGCATTGTGAACGGCAAGCGGATCCTGGCGAACACACCCTGCTCTCCGTCGAGCGAGCGAGCCCACTGCCAGTCGAAGTACTGCAGGTAGTTCACGAACTGGTCGGACAGCGGAGCCTGCCGCGGTACGAGCGGTGGCTTGGAGTACTGACTCCGGTTCAGTGCCTCCGAGAGCGCCACGCAGCCAGCCTTCCCGTAGCTGACGACGGCCGTGATTGCGGATCCGATATCCGGGCAGGTTGGCGCAGCCTCATTGATGACGGGGCTCAATCCTGCTCGGATCGGTAGAAAGAGGTGGATCGATAGACCGACAATCGCGGCGGCGAGCCCCGCTGCGTACAGCCGCCAGTTCAGTAGTGTTTTCGGGTGTACCCAGAGAATGAAAAGCCCGATCGCCGGGGCTGCCAGGAATGCCATCAGGTGATTACCGACGCTCAGGGCGAGCACGAACGCCATCAGGACGAGCAGATTGTCGTCCTTCCCTTTGCCGAGGTTCTCCTGCCAGCGCACCACAAGCCATGAGAGCAGCGCGATGGTGAGCAGGGAGACTGTGTAGACCTTCTCGTTGACGTTCGACTGGTTCCAGACGGTGAACGCTGTTGCGCTTACCAGAACTGCGGCCGCAGCACCCGCGAGGCGGAAGGTCCGGTCGTTCGAAAAAGACCGCAGAATGTGGTGTACTACGAGAAACCAGAGCCCGTGCGCGGTCGCACTCACCAGCGAGCTGAAGAGATTGATCTTTACAGCGACGGACAGGCCGAGGGGCGCCAGGAGTATCGACCAGGCCCGCGCCAGGACGACGAAGAGTGGGTTCCCCGGTGGGTGGGGGATCCCCATGATCTCGCCCGTGGCGATGTATTCGCTCGTATCCCAGAAGGCGGTGGTTGGCGCCAGCGTGATGGCGTACAGAGCGAATACCGCCAGTCCAGCGATCAGCGCAGCCGTGTAGGGTGGCTTCAGATCTTCGGCTTCGGGGTGTCCCATATGGTTTCCCGACGTAGACCGTCCCCTGTCGTCGAGTTGGTCGGACCGGGAGGGGTTCGTGGCGTCTCTGCTCATGCTGGTTGGATGCGTGCGGATCCCCGTGCTTTTGCACGAAGCTGGAAAGATAGGGGTTGCTGAGGCCTCAGTCTGCCGTCAGGCGTAACGTGCCCCAGGCGTCGACCGTCAGCGTCCAACCAGGAGGGACCCACGCGGTGCCGCTGTATTCCTGAACGACGAGCGGTCCGGGGAGCGTGACGCCGGGTGCCAGGTCACGCCGCCAGATGCTCATCGCCTCATGGTGCACCCCGTCGTACACGACTGTGATCGGGCGTGTCTCGACCGTGTCGGAGACATTGTCGAGCTGCGTGGCACCGAGATCGTTGGGTGGTGCCGAGGCGACCACACGAAGGGTTACCGCCTCGATCGGCGCCTCATTGCGTCGGTATCCGTAGCGTTCGTGGTGGGCTGTATGGAAGGCTTCAACCCAGCCGTCGGCTGGGACGGCCAACTCGAAGCTCTGGCCGTGGTACCGGGCATCGATCCATCGCTCGACGGTGAGGGTCTCGGGAGCGACCCCCTCGTCGACCATCGATGCGCGTGCACCCATTTCCAGTGCGTCCAGTCCGTCCGCCAGCTTCACCTCGATATCATCCATTCCGTCGTGCAGGAGGACCGTACGCGAGACCTCCTGGGTTACGGGTGAGGCCAACATGCCGTAGGCGGAGAGAAGGCCGGGATCCGGGGGGATCAGTGCCGTGCGGGCACCGAGTCGATACGTGAGTTCAGCGACGTGGAGAGCTCCGGCCCCGCCGAACGCGACGACTGCGAAGTCGACGGGATCGTAGCCACGTTCGACGGAGATGACCCGCAGAGCTCGCTCCATCGCAGTGTCCGCGACGGCCAGCACGCCTTCGGCAGCCTCCTCGAGAGTCATGCCCAGTGCTTCGGCGATGCTGCGCAGGGGAGGCTCGATTGCGTCGCGGTCGAGCATCCGGGCCCCACCCAGAAAGGCGTCAGCCGGAAGCCGGCCGAGCCAGACATGCGCGTCGGTGACCGTGACGTCCGTGCCGCCGTTCCCATAGCAGATGGGACCGGGCTGGGCCCCGGCACTCCGTGGACCCACCCTCAGCGCCCCGCCAGCGTCGACTCGAGCGATCGAGCCACCGCCTGCCCCTACCGTATGGATGTCGATCACCGGAATCGCAGCGGGCTGTCCACCAATGGAGAACTCGCGAGTGCGAAGAGGCCGCCCGGGGCAGAGCGACACGTCAGTCGAGGTTCCGCCCATGTCGAACGAGAGCACGGACTCGAAGCCCGCCCGGCGGGCCCATGTCAGCGCGCCGACTACACCCCCGGCTGGGCCTGAGAGCACGGTGTGCACAGGCTCGCGTCGCGCGCGCTCGATCGGGAGCGCGCCGCCGTTGGACCCCATGATCGAGATCCGCATTGCGCCTGCTTCCCGAGCGAGTCGACCCAGGTACCGATCCATGATCGGCGCCACGTACGCGTTCAACACGGTCGTAGAGGTTCGCTCGTACTCGCGGAACTCCGGCACGATCTCGCTGGACACGGAAACAGGCAGCCCTGACTCACCGAGCCCCTCGACGATCGCTTCGGCGACTGCCCGTTCGTGGGCAGGGTTCGCGTAGGAGTGGAGCAGAGAGACAGCAACAGATTCGGCGCCGCGTGCTCGAATGTCGTCAGCCAATTCAGCGAGGCGGTCACCGTCGAGCGGGGAGAGTTCGTCTCCCTGGGGGCCGAGGCGTCCGGGTATACCGATCCGGTCGTCGCGATCGACGAGTGGAGGAAGCCGGTGCCCGACGAGTGCGTACAGCTGCGGTCGATCCTGCCGTCCGATCTCGATGACGTCTTCGAAGCCCTCGTTCGTCACCAGGACGACTCGCGCGCCTCTGCGTTCGAGCAGGGCGTTCGTCGCGACGGTCGAGCCGTGCAGCAAGGCGAACTCCTGGGACTCCCCGAGGATCTCACGGATGCCATCGAGCACGGCCTGTGACGGGTCGTGCGGCGTGGACGGCACCTTCAGCGTGCGGATCGTGCTATCCACAAGCAGGACCAGGTCGGTGAAGGTTCCACCCGTATCGACCGCCAGAAGCGGCGTTGACGTCACTTCTGGGCTGGCGGACATTGGTGCGCTCATCGTCCCACTCTGAATGTGGTGCTCATGCAGCTCTTTCCGTCCTTCGAGCGCTTTCGAGAGCTCGCCTGTGATGCCGGCGTAGTCCCAGTCTGGCGCGAGTTCCTGTTCGATGTGGATACCGCGGTTACAGCATACGCGAAGCTAGCAGAACCCCCCTTTGGATTCCTACTCGAATCGGTCGTCGGGGGAGAGCAGTGGGCACGGTATTCGTTTCTCGGCACCCGGCCGCGCAGTGCGTGGAGACTCCAGGATGGGCAGGTATCCCTGTGGACAGCCGAGGACGGGTGGACTGATATCGAGGTGGAGGATCCGCTGGCCGACTTCGACGCCCGGCTCCGCGCTGAGCAACCTGCTCAGGTCGAGGGCCTTCCGCGCTTCTGGGGCGGCGCCGTTGGCTACTTCTCGTACGACATCGTGCGGGCGATCGAGCACCTGCCTGATCCACCTGCCGATGACCTGGAGCTCCCGGACGGACTCTTTGTATTCACCGATATCGTTCTCGCGATCGACAACCTCAAGGGGCGCGCGATGGCGATCTCGGCGGTGCCCGTCCGCGAGGGCGCGGACGAGGTGGAGCTCCGGTCAGCCTACGATTCAGCGGCCGACCGAACAGCCGACGTGGTCAGCCGCCTCGAAAATACGCAGGCGCCCTCGCCCCTGTTCCTGGCGCCTGAACCGGACGTCGATCCCCCGTTCGAGTCATCGATGACCCGCACCGACTTTGAGTCGGGCGTCGAGCGTGTTCGTGAGTATATCCGCGCGGGGGATGCGTTTCAGGTGGTTCTGAGCCAGAGACTCTCGGTTCCGCTCGAGTCGACCCCGTTCGACCTGTACCGTGGACTGCGTAGCCTGAACCCCTCGCCGTACCTGTATTTTCTGGAGCTCGATGGCGTGAACCTGGTCGGTAGCTCGCCGGAGGTCCTGGTCCGGGTGGAAGATGGCACGGTGACTGTCCGCCCGATCGCAGGCACCCGCCCGCGTGGCGAGACGCCGGAGGCGGAGCGTGCGTTCGCCGATGATCTACTGTCGGATCACAAAGAGCTCGCGGAGCATCGCATGCTGGTCGATCTCGGTCGCAACGACGTCGGGCGTGTCGCGGAGTACGGATCCGTGCAAGTGCCCGATCTGATGGTTGTCGAGCGGTACTCGCACGTCATGCACATCGTCAGTCAGGTGGAGGGTCGGCTGCGTGAGGGACTGGGCGCCGTTGATGTATTCAAGGCGTGCTTCCCCGCAGGCACCGTGTCAGGTGCGCCCAAGGTGCGGGCCATGGAGATCATCGACGAGCTCGAGTCCGTACGTCGGGGGCCGTACGCCGGAGCCGTGGGTCACTTCAACTACGGGGGTGCGTCGATGGACACCGCGATCACGATCCGTACGGTCCTCGCGAAGGACGGCACCGCGCACGTTCAGGCTGGAGCCGGTATCGTGCTGGACTCGGATCCATCAGCCGAGTTCGAGGAGACGCTCAACAAAGCTCGGGCGCTACTGCGGGCCGCGTCGATGGTGCAGGGTCGGGTCAAGACCGACTGATCCCTGGCCCATCTGCCGATGCGGTTGAGTTCAGTTTCCCCGAAGCGCCGACACCCGGCTGCGATACACCCGGACACTGTCGGCTGCGGGCCCCGGCCCCCCCGACCACATACGGATCATGGCCGCCTATGCGGTGATTGCCTTGGCCGTGTCACCCGCCGCTTCAAGCACGGGCCCGAGCTGGATTCGGCCGGCGAGGTCGTCGAGTCCGATCAGAGGATAGAAGTTACCGCCTCGGCTGATGATGTTCTCGAGGCTGGCTACGGCCTCATCGTATCGGCCGTTCGCGATGTAGACCGGTGCACGCATCAGTTCATAGCAGTGTCGTGTCCCGCATGGCTCTACCTCATCGATACGACGCAACTCGGTCAGCGAACCGACGGTATCACCGGCTAGCATCAGTAACAGGAGACGCGTCCGATCGGACTGTGCGACGGCTGATGGTACAGCGGAAGGGGAGGATTCGACGATCGCCCGGGCGCTCTCGGTATCACCGACCATCGCGGCCAGGCCGGAAAGGAGCGGCATGAAGAGCATAGGCGTCCCAGCCCATGCGTCGGAGCTCTGAAAATCACGCAGTTGCCGCTGGGCCTCGTTGGACTCTCCAACCATCGTCTCGCCGTAGACGACAAACACCCGGCGAAGACTCTCGAGAGCAGGACCACCGTTACTGCCGATCAGAATCGCGCGCTACGCAAGCTCACGTGCTTCGTCGAAGCGTCCTTCTCGGAACGCGAGTTTTCTCAGCCACATCGCAGCCTCGGATCGCGCGAGCGATCCTAATGTCGCGTCTTCCAGCCGTGTTTGAGCGAGTACTCGAGCGCGTTCGTTCGCACCACTCAACAGGAGTACGTGAAAGCGGTTCAGTGCGATGTCGTTGGCGTTGGGGTACGCCGCCTCATACTCAGCGAGTGCCTCTGCCGCAGCCTCCACCTGACCCAACGCCAGATACGCCAGGACCAGATTCCCCATAGCGGTTACGGTGCGGTTTGGTCCAGCGAGCGCCCGCTGGTACATCTCGAGCCCCAGCTCCCGCTCGCCAATGGCATTGTAGACGTTGGCGATGTTGTTGAGGGCTGTCCCGTTCTCCGGGTCGATGTCGAGGACTGCCTGATACGCCTCGACCGCAGAGAGAGAAGAGCCTGTCCGCTCGTAGTACCCGGCCTCTGTCAAATACCGCTCACGCTCCGAGAGTCTCTCACGGTTGGCAAATGCCTGGGTCGCAGCCTCGATCGACGCTTCGAAGCTCTGCTGGTTGTAGTACGCCGCGGAGAGCTTTCTCCACGCCATGGCGAATGCCGGATCGACCTGGACTGCCTGCTCCAGTAGCTCGAGGGCCCGGTCACGCTGGTCGGACCCGAAGTAGATCTCAGATTCGGAGTACAGTCTGAGAGCCTCCAGCGAAGTCGTTGTCACGGCACTGAGCGGTTGGCCTGCCTTGATATTCTTCAGCGATTCACCCGAACGCTCGCGGATGTCCTGGGAGATCTTGTCGATGGTCGCGATGAGCGCGTCAGGGCCGTCTGCCGTCTCCCGGAACGTGGCGAGTGCGTCACCAGTGTCGGCGTTGCGCAGGGTCGCAGTAATCAGGTAGCCGCTGCCGACCGTCGAGTGAGTCGTGTTCAGCGTTCGGTTTCGGGGGTTGGTGCGCCTGCGCGGTCGACGTCGCCTGCGAGGCTGTCGTCGCTCCGTCTTCGTCCGCTCCGGGCTGATCGTCGTGGCTTTGCCCGGGCATACCCTCCTGGACGAACGCCGTCGCCAGGCAGATTGGAAGCCCGACCATCAGGAGCACGAGTGCCATCGACGGCGTCCAGTCGGGCAAGCCAGCCGACTCGGTCACGAACTCCACGACCTGCAGGACCCCCCATGCGCTCGCCAGGAAGATCCCGAGTACCTGCCACAAGGAGCGGCGGTGGATCTCGTGGATGAGGTTCCTGACCTGGTCCATCCGGACTCCGGCGGCGGGTGGACAGGCGTGGTGGCCCGTCGCACACGAAGGTGGAGCGAGATCGACCCGGGGCCGAATCTACGAGCGGCCCGTGAGGCTCGAAAGCTTGATGTGACGGTTCGTCAGCCGACCCGAGCGAGCTTCTCGTACAGGAGCGCCAGCGCACCGATCCCCTTTTCGAAATTATCGATCGGCAGCCATTCGTTCGGGGCATGGAGGTTGCAGCCCGGCAATGAGAAACCGACGAGGAGTGCCGTAGCGTCGAGCTTTTCCTCGAACTCGACGACAATGGGGATCGACCCGCCACCCCCCATGGGGACAGGACGGGTACCGAACGCTTCCTCGAGTGCCTCGGAGGCAGCTTCGAACGCCGGCCCTTCTATGCTGGCCCTCCACGGCCTGCCCCCATGAAGCTCCCGGACTTCGACGGTCACGCCACGAAGGTCGAGGGTCTCGATGTGTGCTTCGAGCAGGTTTTTGATGCGTCCCGGGTTCTGATCCGGCACGAGGCGGAAGCTGACCTTGGCCATCGCGTGGTTGGGGAGCACCGTCTTGGCGCCCTCGCCCGTATACCCACAGAGGATGCCACAGACATCACACGTGGGCCTGATCCAGAGACGCTCGAGCGTACCGTAGCCCTGCTCCCCCCTCAGTTCGCTGACGCTCAGAGCAGAGGCGAAATCCTGGTCAGAGTGGGGCAGGGAGGCGATTTGCGCGCGGGTCGCCTCGTCCCAGTCGAGGACTTCGTCATAGAACCCGGCGATGGCGACTGAGCCGTCCGGGGCGTGCAGCGAGGCGACCAGACGCGAGAGCACGTTGCCCGGGTTGGCCACCGCCCCTCCGTATTCGCCCGAGTGGAGATCGCTGACGGCGCCGTGTACGTGGATCTCGAAATACGCCAGCCCCCGCAGCGAGAAGCCCACCGAGGGAAGCCCCTCGGCATACATGCCCGTGTCCGAAATCAGAATGACGTCACACGCGAGGCGTCTGGAGTACTCGACAACGAAGGGGACGAGGTTTGGCGAGCCGATCTCTTCCTCACCTTCTGCGATCATCACGATGTTGATCGGCAGGGACAATCCTGTGGCGAGGTGTGCCTCGAGCGCCTTCACGTGCATGAAGAGCTGTCCCTTGTCGTCCGCTGAGCCGCGGGCGTAGATGCGGCCGTCACGCTCCGTGGCTTCGAACGGTGGCGAGTCCCACAGATCGAGGGGCTCAGGCGGCTGCACGTCGTAGTGGCCGTAGATCAGGACCGTAGGGGCGTCCGGTCCGGCGCCACGCCATTCCCCGACTACGATGGGGTGGCCCGGCGTTTCAATGATCTCCGCCTCGAGGCCGGCCGACGTCAGCTTCTCGCTGAACCACTCAGCGGCGGCTCTCGTGTCGTCGTCGTGTTCGGACTTCGCGCTGACGGAAGGGATGCGCAGGAAGTCGTACAGCTCGGAGCGGAAGCGTCCGAGGTTCTCATCGATGAAGCCCTGTA
>JAKMDG010000457.1 GCA_022428035.1 Longimicrobiales bacterium | reverse complement strand
CTCTTCCTCGACCCACGCCACCCAGACGGGTCTTCCTGCGAGCAAGGCCCTGGAAGAGCCTTCTCCGCCCGACTCGATGAAGACGGGCTCGTCATCAACACCAGCGGCCGATCGGACATCAGGGGGTCGCGTCGAATCGGGCACCGCGAAGACCACACGATCGAGTTCCAGGCCAACGGTGGCTCCGCGTCCGAGTTCGATCGTTCGTCCACTCGACGAGGACGACAGAAATCCATCCACGCGCCGAACCGCCGCCTCGTCGAGCGACGCTCCGACCTCCGCGGCGAGGTAGCGGATCACTCGGGCCCTCAAGCCGGGGCTGAACAGGAGGAGCGCTTCTCTCGCGACCTGAACACGTCTGCCAGACGATCCATCCTCCTGAGAACTCCGCTCGAACTCCATGGCGAGCGTGAGCCAGGGAAGAACCTCGTTGGACCAGGCGTCGGCATCCGCCGCCGCCAGCCGAGCGAGTCGGAGGAGCGCATGTCGGGCACCTGGAGCCACGGAACGCTCGATAAGCGGCAGCACCTGATGTCGCAACGCATTCCGAGCGTATCCCAGCTGTTCATTCGTGGGGTCCTCCCGCCAGCGCAACCCGTGCTCGGCGGCATACGCCTCGAGCTCTTCCCGCCAGACGTGAATGAGCGGTCGCGCCATGCCGGGGCGTCGTTCGTAGATCCCACGCAGACCATCCGGCCCCGTACCGCGAAGCAGACGGAACAGAACGGTCTCTGCCTGATCGTCGGCATGGTGAGCTGTGAGCAGGATCGCGTCGTCACCAGCCTCCGCGCGCGCACCCTCCAGGAAGGCGTACCGCGCGGTGCGAGCATCGGCCTCGGAGGTGAGAGTTTCACGTGAGCGTTCGGTGACAATCGGCAGGCCCCAGGCGCGGCAGACCCCCGCCGCCCAGACCGCATCCCCGGCGCTGCCGTCACGCATCGCGTGGTCGAAGTGTGCGGCCGTGACCTCGGGAACCTCGGCCCCTTCGACGGTCACGTGGTAGCGCAGGGCATGAAGCAGGACGCACGAATCCAGACCGCCGGAGAACGCGACCACGATCGGCCGGGCCGACCCGAGCTCCGGCAACGAGCTGCGCACTGCGGCGAGGACTGTGGATTCGCCCCACCGCACGGATGACCCGTTGCTCACGACACACCCAGTCCGGCGCCACGTCTGAGTACTGGCGGGAGCGGGCGACCAGCCTCTGCGACGAGCACATCCGAGAGTACATCCGGGCGGTCCGTCTGGATGGCGTCCACACCCCAGGAGAGGAGGCGCCGCATGTCATCCGGATCATCGATGGTCCACACATGGACCGGAATGTTCCGACGGTGCGCTTCTTCGATCAGCTGTGGGGTCAGAACGCGATACCCCTTCCACCGGTCGGGGACCTGGAAGACGTCGACCCTGGGCGTAAATCGGGCACCCCCAGGCATCCGATGGAGAAGCCAGAACAAGAAGCAGTCGGTCCGACTTGCGCCCCATGGCCCCTCGTATCCGCGAGCATCGATTCGATTCCGCTCGTGCTCAGCCGCGACCAACACGCGGTGCTGCGCTTGATGCTCGCGGATGAGCCGTACAAGTGGGCCGGCCACCTGTCGCTCTTTGGCCTCGATGTTGAGCCAGACATCGGGACATGCCTCGAGCAGTTCATGAAGCGCAGGGATGGTGACCCCCTGACCACGAAAGGCTGGTCGTCCGTCAATGTCCTCGAACCGGTACCCTGCATCGAGTTCTTGTAGCTCGGCACGCGTGTACTCGGCGACCGGTCCCGTACCGTCTGTCGTACGGTCCACGGTCTCATCATGAATCACCATGACGACGCCGTCTTTGGAGAGACGCACGTCTAGCTCCAGCATGTCCGCGCCCCAGTCGTCTACCGCCGAGCAGAACGCGACCATCGTGTTCTCCGGTGCCAGCCGGCCGCCGCCTCGATGGGCTACCAGCATGGGCGCCCCAGCCAGGTACGCCCGTCCAGGGCGGGGCCGGAGCCTGGACGTCATCGTCAGGGTCAGGCCGGGGCCTGCTCCACGCGCGCGACGTCCGCTTCGTTCAGGCCATGGTACAGGTAGAGAACCTGGTCGATCAGGCGGTGCGTCATCTTCATCTCGGCCTGCAGCTGCTCCCCCTCACCGTCGTCCGGTCCGACAAGTTCGTCCTGAAGCTTCACGACACGGGTGGCCAGGAAGTCGAGTGTATCGGACACGACCTGAGGCCGGGGATTCGCCGGGGACAGGGAGTCCGGCATCACCTCACTCAGGAGCAGCCCGCGCACGTATGCGAGAAAACCCGGGAAGGTCAGCTCTGCCAGCGGGCCCACGTCGAGTGATTCTTCATCCGTGATGTGCTCCCACTCGATCTCGTTCCAGTACAGATCCTGAACTTCACTGAGCAGATATGAACGGGTCTCGTCAGTGATCGGCTCGTTGGCCCCGGCGGTAGGGGCATCGAGTCCTCGTTCCAGCACGCGCTCGATGCGCTCGCGCCGACCCGCAAGGAGCGTGGCTGCACGTTCAGACATGGTCTTGGATTCCCGGATAGAGCGGTGGTCGAAGGGACGGCAAGATACGAAACGGTGACGGGAGGGGGAATTGGGCGCGCTCGGTTCTCGCAGCGCATCTACTCTCGGACATGACAGGGACTGGTCCCATGGATGACCGACTCCGATGTTCGCCCCACCCATTCCACACGGTTCACGTTGCAGCCCCACGCCCATGATCATGCCCTTTTCTCGCCATCCCGTTCTCGCGATCCCGCTGCGTGCCCTGCTGTTCGCGACCCTCGTAATGCCTCTGCCCCTGACCGCCCAGCAGGTAAT
>JAKMDG010000418.1 GCA_022428035.1 Longimicrobiales bacterium | reverse complement strand
ATCTTCGACCCATCCGTCTGGCATAAGGTGCCCGGCTTCGAAGAGCTGACCGACATCACATACCACCGTTCCCTCGATGAGCGGACGGTCCGGATCGCCTTCGATCGTCCCGACTGTCGGAATGCGTTTCGTCCGCAAACCGTCGACGAGCTGTTTCGGACGCTCGAGCACGCGAGGACCTCCTCGAAGGTCGGCTGCGTTCTCCTGACCGGAAACGGCCCGTCACCCAAAGACGGAGGGTGGGCCTTCTCGTCCGGCGGTGACCAGCGAATTCGCGGCTCGGACGGGTATCAGTACGAGGCCGAGGAAGGTGCGGTCGATGTCGCCCGACTGGGCCGACTGCACATCCTCGAGGTCCAGCGTCTGATCCGTTTCATGCCGAAGATCGTGATTGCCGTGGTGCCGGGCTGGGCCGCCGGAGGGGGGCACAGCCTGCACGTCGTCTGCGACCTGACACTCGCCAGCAAGGAGCATGCGCGATTCAAGCAGACCGATCCGGATGTCGCGAGCTTCGACAGCGGATACGGGTCGGCCTACCTGGCGCGTATGGTCGGCCAGAAACGTGCCCGGGAGATCTTCTTCCTCGGCTTCGATTATTCAGCCGATGACGCAGTCGCGATGGGGATGGTGAACGCCTCGATCCCGCACGCTGAGCTCGAAACGACTGCGCTCAGCTGGGCCCGGACGATCAACGAGAAGAGCCCCACGGCCATGCGCATGCTCAAGTACGGCTTTAACCTGGTCGACGACGGTCTGGTCGGGCAGCAGCTGTTCGCGGGCGAAGCGACGCGCCTCGCGTACGGAACCGACGAGGCTCGGGAAGGGCGAGACGCCTTCGTCGAGAAGCGGGACAAGGACTTTTCCGACGTTCCCTGGCACTATTGACCCCACACCCGGTAGGTGGGCTCGCCGCGCTACCCCTCCCTTTCCTCTTCGTCACTCTTCTTCGTGCCGAACAGCTTGAACAGCACCCAACCGACAGCCCCGGCACCCAACACCAGCGGGATCCATCCCAGCAGTTTGAAGAGGATGCCGATACCAATCACCACGCCGGCGCCCTGGAACCAGCCCACAACCCTGGCGGTAGTCTTCGCCCGCTCGACCTGGCGCTCCGAGTAGATCCTCTCGGGAAGGTCGGTCATCTAACATCCGCCATCTGTGTTGCTCCTGCGCTCTGCGCGGGTTTGGGCCATTCGTACCGAGGTACCGCGAGAGTGCGTCCATGACCCACGGAGACGCAAATCCGACCCAGGTGACGCGTGGAAACACTGGGCGGTCCACGGTGTTGGTGACGTGACCCACCAGCCTTTGCCACAACCAGCTCGCCATGACCTGGGACCCTGAAGCGCTTCGACATCGCGTCAACGCATATCCGCCGTACTCGGGCGCCTTGATCGAGGTCAGCTACATCGCAGCCGACGCGAGTGAGATTCGTATTCGGATGCCCCTGGAGGAATCCAACGCCAATCTGGTCGGGACCCACTTCGGCGGCAGTCTGTACGCCATGGTAGACCCCCACCTGATGATCCTTCTCATCGAGCGTCTTGGCCCGGAATACGTCGTCTGGGATAAGGCTGCGTCCATCGAGTTCCTGCGTCCGGGCCGGGGAACGGTCACCTCAACAATTCGAGTATCATCTGAAGAAGTGGACGAGATTCGTGCCGCCACGGCCGACGGGTCGAGGCATCATCCCGAATGGACGCTCGAGGTGCTGGACGAAGAGGGTGAGGTGATCGCCCGGGTCCACAAGACCCTGTACGTGAGACGCAACGCGCCATCTGCATAGCCGCTCGGCACGCCTCCTCGCATCCTCCGGGCGCCAGCTCAAGGTGACGCACCTCACGTGACCAGAGGCTCGCGACGGACCTCGCCAGACAGTGGAGGGGTTCAAGCAGCTATGAATCGACGGCGCATCTTCGTCTGGGGTGAGCGCGTGCTCACCGCCGCAATTCTGCTCTTCGTCCTGTATCGGCTGGGCCCACAGCTGCAGGCCTGGACCGGGGTCGGCCCCGATCTGGGGCGCGCACCGGCCTACGCGTTTACGACGCTCAACGGGACGCCTGTCGACTCGGAGGCCCTGGAGGGCAGTGTCGTCGTGCTGAACTTCTGGGCGACGTGGTGTGGGCCCTGCAAGCTCGAGATGCCGGCGCTCCAGCATCTCCACGAAGAGCGCAGTGGCGACGGTGTCATCGTGCTGGGCCTCGCGACGGATGCAGGAGATGGTTCGGACATTGTCGACTTCCTCGACGAGCGAGGCATCGCGTACCCGGTCGGCCGCGCCACGAATGCCCAGCGAAGCGCCTTTGGCGGCATCAACGCGATCCCGACGACATTCATCATTGATCGCCAGGGGGTCGTGCAGCACCGCGTGGTCGGATACTTCGCGCCCCCCGCCATGCGAGCCGCGGTCGACCGCCTGTTGGCGCAGCCGACCGAGACACCGTCGCAGCCTAGTGCCGAAACAGCCTCCGACCGGTGAACCCCATCGCGATTCCGTGCTCGTCCGCTGCGCCGATGACTTCTTCATCTCGCACCGAGCCACCCGGCTGAATCACGGCTTTCACACCGGCGGCGGCGGCCGCATCGACCCCGTCCCGGAACGGGAAGAACGCATCTGATGCGAGAACCGACCCGCTGAGTTCGCGCCCGGCATCACCTGCCTTTCGCACCGCGATCCTGGACGAGTCCACCCGGCTCATCTGACCGGCGCCGATCCCGAGCACGCCCCCATCCTTCGCCAGAAGGATCGCGTTGGACTTCACGCCGAAGATGGCCGCCCACGCGAAACGAAGGTCATCCCACTCAGCCTCGGTGGGATGGCGCTCGGTCGCCACGGTCCACGACCCGTCAACCTCGCCATAGAGCGGCGGGATCGGAGGCGTCTGTGCCAGCATGCCGCCGTACACGGTCCGCAGAACGCGTGGCTCGGGGAGATGACCGTGGCTGGCGAGGAAGGCGGACGGATCGTCGCCGGGGAAGGTCATGATCCGGATGTTCTTCTTCTCCGTCAGCTTCGCCATCGCCTCATCCGAGAACCCCGGGGCCACAAGACACTCGATGAAGAGCGTCGACATGAGCTCGGCGGTCGCGCCGTCTACCGGACGATTCACCGCGATCACGGAACCGAATGCGCTCATCGGGTCCGTCGCCAGGGCCCGCTCGTACGCCTCTGCGAGCGAATCCCCTATCCCAAGCCCGCACGGCGTCGTGTGCTTGATGATCGCAACCGAAGGGCGCGGCGACTTCGCGAACGGCGAGAGACTGAGCAGTGCCCCGTCCAGATCGAGGATATTGTTGTACGACAGGTCCTTGCCGTGGTGCTTCTCCAGAGCCGAGATCCCGACTGGGACGTCTGGACCATAAAAGGCAGCCTTCTGGTCCGGGTTCTCCCCGTACCGCAGTGTCTGCAGCCGCCGTAGCGAGCTCTCCAGGCGCTCGCTCAGCACGTCGGCCTCACCGTCCTGCTCCAGTAGATAGTTCGCGACGGCCGCATCGTACTCACTGATATGCTGGAACACCTTGGCAGCCAGGCCACGGCGCAGCACGGGATCGTCCTCGCCATCGATCGCATCGATCACCGCGCGGTAATCAGTCGGATCGACAACCACCCAGACGTCCTTGTGGCTCTTGGCGGCAGCGCGGATCATCGTGGGACCACCGATGTCGACCTTCTCCATCGCAGCGTCGACAGGCACGTCACCCGCGGCGACAGTCTCCCGGAACGGATACAGGTTCACGGCGACCAGATCGATCGGTCCATATCCGTGCTCCGCGAGCGCATCCATGTCACCTGGATTGGCGCGACGGGCGAGCAGGCCCGCATGGATCGCCGGGTGCAACGTCTTGACCCTCCCGTCCATCATTTCCGGGTGCTTCGTAACGTCGGACACCGAGGTCACCTCGACGCCTCCCTCACGGAGCGCACGCGCGGTGCCTCCGGTGGAGAGGATCTGCCAGCCACGTTCCTGCAGAGCGGTGCCGAGTTCCACGATGCCACTCTTGTCGGATACGCTGAGAAGCGCGCGCTTCATCGGACTTCCTCGTTCGATTCAGTTCGGGATGGGATTTCCGGGCGATCCACGTCAGGTGGGTCATCCAGACAGACGTCGACCATACGTTCAGGCGTGACACCCGTGAGCAGGGCCGCACAGAGGTGATCGACCGCGGCAGGATAGAGGCGATGCTCGACCTCGAGCACTCGGGCAGCGATGGCCTCGGGCGTATCTCCGGGAAGGCGCACCACCTGCCACTGAGCAAGGACCGCCCCCTCGTCATAGTCCTCGCTCACGAAGTGAACAGTCGCGCCGGTCACGGTGGTACCGGATTCGGCGACCGCACGGTGCACGTTCATGCCGTACATGCCCGGCCCACCAAAGTGTGGCAGGAGTGCCGGGTGGATATTCAGCATGCGACCGGCATACCGACGTGTGATCTCCGTAGGGATCCGTCTCAGGTAGCCGGCCAGCAGCACGACATCGATCTCGTGCTCATGGAAGGCTGCGAGGGTCTCCTGGGCGACCTCGTCGTCCGGACGATCCCTCGTCGAGATGATCCGGACGGGCACATCGGCAGCCCGTGCACGTTCAGCGGCCCCGGCATCCCTGTTCATCACGAGAAGACGGACGCTCCATCCGTGGTCACCTGATGCCGAATGGTCCACGAGCGCCTGGAAGTTGCTGCCGCCACCGGATGCGAGCACGGCGACGCTCAA
>JAKMDG010000401.1 GCA_022428035.1 Longimicrobiales bacterium | reverse complement strand
GGCGTAACCAGGTCGAGCTTCCAATCTGACGCGGCCGCGTGCCGACCGCTGAGATCGCTCCGGCGCTTCGCAGCGAACTACTGACCGCAGGTACCCATGCAGAATCCGAGGGGTGAGATGCCCTTCCTCGACCATCTCGAGGAACTTCGCTGGAGAATCCTCTGGGCGATGCTGGCGCTCGTGATCTGCGCAATCATCTCATTCGGGCTCGTCTACTACTTTCAGGCTCTGGAAATCCTGATCGCCCCGATTCGTGACGCATACGAGAGTCCGGATCTTCAGCTGATCTACCTTTCGCCGGCGGATCCATTCTTCGTCACGCTGAGGCTGGCGATCTACGGTGGGATCATTCTGTCATTCCCGATTCTCGTGTATCAGATCTGGTCGTTTCTCTCACCAGCTCTGGAGAAGGAAGAGCGGCGCGCGATCGTTCCGGCGCTGTACCTCGGCCTGCTGCTCTTCATTGGTGGTGTTTGCCTCGCGTACTTTGCAGCGCTGCCAGTCACGCTGGAGTTCTTCAAGGCGTTTCTCTCCGATTCTCTCGAGGGGACGCTGGAGATCAATGCGACGCTCGGCTTCGTGGTAAAGATGCTGATCGCCTTCGGAGCGGTGTTCGAGCTACCGATCGTGATCCTGGCGCTCAGCCTCATGGGGCTCGTCACGCGCCAGTTCCTCCGGGCCAAGCGGCGTCATGCGATCGTGTTGATCACTGTTCTGGCCAGCTTCATCACGCCGGGTGATGCGATCACGCTCACGGTCATGATGATGTTTCCGCTGATCCTGCTGTATGAGTTCGGGATCTTTCTCTCGGCCGGCGTCTATCGCCGTCGGGCCAAGAAGGAGGCCGAGTACGAGAAGAGCCTGGCACCGCCGGACGGCTCGGTCGGGAAAGACTAGGCGTGCAGAGGGCCCGACTCCGATTCGGCCTGTCGGCGGCGGTGCTCGGGGTCATCCTGACCGCGCCCGGCCGAGTCGATGCCCAGGTCGTCGATTCAGTTCAGGTCCGTGATACGACGTCGTCCGGTCTGGCGCCTGCAGACACGATTCAGCTCGTTCCTGATTCGCTGGTGCAGGAGGTCGATTCGGCCCGCCTCGCGATTCTGGAGCGCCTGGAGCGCCTGGCACGTCCCGTGGGCGCGGACAGTCTTCTCTTTGTGCAGGACTCAGTCCGGCTGGCCGCTGCGGCCGGCGGTGATCGTGGTGGTGGTGGGATGGACGACATCGCTACCGAGCTCTTCACGATGCCGGGGTACACCCTGACCGAGTACCAGGGAGAAAGCGCGGACTTTCAGGCCCAGGAACGGATCCTGATCCTGCAGGCGCCGGACGGAGGTCGAGCCCGCGTCGCTAGTGAGGGGTCGACGATCGAGGCCGATACGTCGATCACGTTCGACGAACCGTCCGGATCCATCCGGACGGTGGGCGACGCGACATTCACGCCCCCAGAGGGTGACCCTGTCGATGCCGTGAATATGATCTACAACCTCGACGAGGGCCGGGGCACCGCGGTGGATGCGACGACCGCGTTCAACCAGCAGGGGGCGAACTGGACGGTGCGAGGCGACATGCCCTTTGCTGCGCAGGATTCGACCTTCATGTCGCACGCGCAGTTCACGTCGTGTGAGGTCGATGAGCCGCACTATCACTTTGAAACCGACGAGATCAAGATCGTCGCCGGCAACGTCCTCGTCGCGCGCGGCGTGCGCCTCTACTTCGCCGACGTGCCTGTCGCGTGGCTTCCATTCATGGCGCAAAGCCTCGCAAGAGGGCGCTCGTCCGGTATTCTGACGCCCCGGTTTTCCGTGAACGATATCATCCGAACATCGGGTGGATACCGTCGACGCGTGAGTAACCTCGGATTCTACTGGGCCGCCAGTCAGTACGCGGACGCACTCGTGTCGATGGACTGGTTCAGCGAGACGTTCTTCGCCATGACCGGCTCCGTGCGCTACCGCTTTAGACGGCAGTTCCTCGAAGGAACGCTGAACGTCAAGCGATTCTGGAACTCCGACGGGTCCAGCGAATTGGCCATCGATACGCGGCACTCATGGGAGCTCGACGAGCGCACGCAACTTCGGATCTCGGGGCGGTTCGTGTCGGACAATCAGTTCGTCCGAGACAATTCGTTCAACCCTCAGGAGGTCACGCAATCGATTGACTCCGAGGCGGGCATGAACCGCCGCTTCGACTGGGGCTCGCTGTCAGTTTCGGCCAACCGGAGACAATACCTCTCCGACGACCGCACCGAGTGGTTGCTTCCCTCCGCCAACCTGTCACTCTCACCCATCACGCTCTTTCGGTCTGCATCGAGCGAGGCTGCGTTCTACAACAACATGACGTGGTCAGGCTCCGGTGGGTTCCGACGCAACGCCGTGGACCGACTGCAGTCTCCCGGTGATTCGATCCTCTCCCTGAGTGCGCTGGATACCGAGGTCGTGTCCGGGACGGTGCGCAGCAATCTGAGTCTGGGGAATCTCACCCTCTCCCAATCCGTCGACCTTACGGAGGATCGTACGGCAGGGGCGCTCGATGAAGCTTTCCTGGTCATCCCTGATTCAACACAGCAGGCGCAGCTTCTCGTAGGTGACCTCTCGGAGTCCGATCTGAGGTGGTCCACCAGCGTGAACTACCAGCAACAGCTGATGGGATCGACTACGCTCACGCCGCGCCTTTCCTTCTCGGGGACCATGTTCCGGTCGAACATCGACTCCCTGGCGCAGGCCTTTGTATCGGCACCGTCACGGCTCTCGTTCGGGGCCCAGCTCAAGACGGATATCTACGGTTTTTATGGCGGCGTGGGGCCGTTCGAAGCGATCCGTCACAAGATCACCCCGGCGATCGACTACGACTGGAGTCCCGAATCAACGCCCACCGAGCTCCAGCGTGCGGTTTTCGGAGCGCGCGCGCTGCAGCCGAAGAACGCCGTCTCGCTGTCGTTGACGCAGACGTGGGAGGCGAAACCCAGGACGCCAGAGGAGGGGGAACAACCCACTCAGCAGGGTGCTGCCGGTACGGGACTGGCAACAGGGGAGTCTCTGGGGCTGGATCCGCTCACCGGTCTCCCTGTCGCGACTGACCCTCTCGCCGAGCAGTCGGTCCCGACGTCGAACGATCCAGACGCGGGACCACAGCGTGTTCAGAGGACTCCTGCGGCCACGCTTCTGGCGTGGCGGACCAGCGTGATTCAGTACGACTTCGTTCAGGCCGATTCGGTGGGGCTTTTTCTTTCGGGTTTCGAAACCACGCGGCTCTCAAACCAGTTCTCGTCGGACTACCTGCGTGGACTCTCCGTCTCGATGGACCACGAACTCTTCGCCGATGAACTCGACACAGACGGGCAGCTCGCGGAGCGGCGTTTTGAACCGTACTTGAGTTCGGTCAACCTCGGATTCTCCCTTGGCTCGTCGTCGTCAATCTTCCGCTGGCTCACGTTCTGGAAACGAGGGGAGGAGGCCGAGGCTGCGCCTGTGGAGCCGGAGGACATCGATGAGCTGGACTTTGCGGGAACGACGGACGAGTCCACGATCGTACCGGTTGCGTCGCGAAATGACGTGGCTGGAGCGGGGCCGGTCCAGCGTACTCGTGGATCCGCTGGAGGCTGGAATGCCAATCTCAGCTACTCCCTTCAGCGTCCGCGCGACCCGACGCGCCTGGCCAGTCAGATGCTCAGCGGCACCGTGCGACTGCAGCCGACCGAACAGTGGTCGGTGAGCTGGCGGACAGCCTATGATCTGGAGGTCGGAGCCTTTAACGACCATTCGATCCGGTTGAGCCGCGATCTGCACCGCTGGGAGGCGAATTTCGATTTTCTGCAGACTGCAACCGGAAACTGGACGTTTCGCTTCGAGGTCTCTCTGCGTGACAACCGCGACCTCAAGTTCGACTACAAGCAGCGGAATCTGGACCTGGGGCTTCAGTCGCGCTGACGTGAGACCAGGTCTCTGCACGCGAGTCGACCGGTGACGCGTCCTCAGGAGTCCGCGCAGAGCGTCCTCGGAAGTGGACAAGTGAAGTGTGTGTGGTCGACCTAACATGCTGTCAGACAATCGTTTGGGGTTTGGGCACGGCAGATGCATTCCTGAAGCTGTGACGGTGGCCTGTCTGCCCGTTTCCACGTGGAAACGTCGGGGCCGGCCCATCCGACGGGAGAGAACCATGAAGCGCGCAATTGTTGGGTTGCTGATGGCAGGTGCCCTGGTGGCCTGTCAGGACGACATCCTTCTGGTGGAGGATGTCGGAGGTATCGGCGCCGTGCCCGCCGCGCCGCGTGCGGTGGCGGTGACGTACTACGCGGGCTCGGTGCAGGTCACGTGGGAACTCGCGCCCGACTGGAACGGGGAGGCGTTTCGCGTCTACTCGCGTCGGGAAGATGACGCGAGCTGGTTCTTCATCGCCGAGGTCACCAGCTGCACCGGTGATTTCTGCCTGTATGAGGACCTGAACGTTGTTGAGGATGTGACCTACGAGTACCTCGTTTCGGCCGTCAGCGATGGCGGCGTGGAGACTGATGCTGCGGCCGTGGTGCAGGTATTCGTGCCGATCTTCAGTCCACCCCCAGTCCCTGATCTGCCGTACGTGGTGGCGCTGGACAATGCCAATTTCCTCACCTGGGGAAGCGCCTCGCGCGAGAGCGGTGATTTCTCGCACTACAGGATCTATCTCGATGACGCGGGCGAGAGCCTGCTCCTCGGCGAGACGGATTCCGAGGGGTTCCTCGACCTGCTCGCAGCGAATGGGTCGACCTACAGCTATCTGGTGACGTCCGTCGATGCCGACGGACACGAGAGTGGTGGTAGCGCGATCATGGAAGGAACTCCGCGACCCGATTTCACTGGCGAGTGGGTCTATGACTTTGTGGACGTACCGGCCGCTTCCGGGTTCTTCTTTGCGGAGGACGAGAGCGTTCTACCGATCGTGGACGGGACGGACCCTGGCCGTCACTTCCGCCTGGAAACCGACGCAGACGGTTGGTGGATTGTGCCC
>JAKMDG010000398.1 GCA_022428035.1 Longimicrobiales bacterium | reverse complement strand
CTCTTCGAGCGTCGGCACAGCAGGAGGCGGGGGAGGGGGTGGGCTTCCGAGAAGCACCTCCATGACCCACTTCCCGCGGAGCACGGGCGACGTACGATTGCCTTCGGACGTCATCATCAAAATGCTGCCGTGGCCGAGGAGGCCCCGCCGGTTCTGGTCAGGCAGCTGGACGCGGACCAAGTCCGTGCCCGTCACGCCGGTGATGCCGTAGTGGGCTGCGAGTTGCTCGTTGACGAAGGTCCAGTCGGCCGTCAGCAGCTCCAGGACGCTTCGGTCTTCCTGCACGATCGTGTGGAAGAGCAGCTCCGTCTCCCGGTCCATCGAGGTCTTCAACTGCTGGTTGAAATACGGATACAGCTGAGCGTCCGGGTTGATCTTCTCGAGGTCCTGGAGGCGCAGCCACTGCGACGCGAACCGGGTCGACAGGGACTCGGAGCGCGGGTCCGCCAGCATGCGGCGTGTCTGCCGCTCCAGTTCTCCGTCGTCCGTCAGGCGCCCGTTTCGAGCCAGCTGAACGAGCTCCTCATCGGGCGGCGCGGCCCAGAGGAAGAAGGCCAGTCTCGAGGCGAGATCCGTGTCGTCCAGCTCGTAGACCTCATTCGCATCGATGCGGTCCGGCGTTCGCTCGAGTCGGAAGATGAAGCGGGGACTCGACAGGACCGCCCAGATGGAGTTGCGGATGCCGATCTCGAAGCCACCCTCTTCACGCCCTTCCTCGAAGAAGAACATCAACTCGTCGATCTCGTCGTCGTCTACGGGGCGACGGAACGCCTGTGTCGCGATGCTGTGGAGGATCTCCCGCGCACAGGGTTCTTCTTCGTCCGGCGCGGTGGGGCGACAGCTGAAGATGCGCTGGCGGGCCGGGGTGTCCGAGACCCCGGTGATTGCGAACGGCCCACTGATCGAGAGGTCTCGCAGGTGCGGCAAGGTGGTCACCCCGTAGCCGACACCCATGTTCGGATCAGCAAGGGTGAAGTCGATCGGGGTAATCAGATCGGTGATCGGTCCTTCACGCTCGAGAATGAATGCAGCTGTCACGTGATGCGGCCCGGCCCGGACATGGATCTCCGGCGTCTCGACGCGCAGCCCCGTGGGGTCGGATTCGCTCATCCAGCGGTCGAGCTCCAGAAGCGCCACCCGTTCGCCGTCCACGGCGACCTCCATCTGGTGGACGCCTGAGGTGAGGCCAAAGAGCTGGCCGTCGGGGCTGGGGTGCAGATCCAGCTCGAAGACGTACTCGCCGTCGGCCGGGAAGTTGTGCGTGATCGACACGCCACCGCGTGTGCCGAGCGGGGTGCCTTCGACGTGGCTGACCTGTGACGTTGTCTTCGGAACCTTGTACACCGTCGTGGACGGTGACGCGTTGACGTCGCCGACCGCATCCCGACTGACCTGGGCCGCGGCACGCATGTAGCTCTCGAGCAGAGTCGCCGAGAGAATCTGCGTGTCCGCGATGTTGTCGAAGTTGTCGCTGATCGTCTCGGTAGGAAGAAACGCGGACGCGTCGATGCGGATCGTGAAGAGATCGTGGATCGAGGCCTCGTACTCCGCGCGGTTGAGACGCTGGAAGGTGCGACGACCGGGGTTTGGATTCTCCCTGGCGACCTCGTCGAGACGGTCTTCCAGCCTGGCGGCCAGCAGGGCGATCGAGTCCTCGGGCGGCCGTCGTACACCGGCAGGCGGCATCATGCCCGCACGCAGCTTGTGGATCATGCGCTCGGCGACCGCCGCGTCGGTTTCCGGAGCACCCGTATCGAAGTCCTCGAGGGACAGATCTCCGCGCAGACGCCGCTCGTTGTGGCAACGCACGCAGTATTCCTCGACCAGATCGTCGAGTGCCGGCTCCGGATCGAGTCCGTGGGACGGCGAGTCGGGGCCCGGGACCGCAGCAGATACCGGGGCGAGCGAGGTGAGAGTATCTGTTTCGGCGTCCGGCGATCGGACGGAATCCCCCGAGAGGCCGAGGACCATCAGGCTGGCCAGAACGAGAGCAGTGCTGGAAACGTTCATACCGGGAATATGTCGGCCAGCGACAGGGCCGGCCAGCAACGTGCATGCGGTGGGAGTTGGCGCATCAGCGTCCGCTTCCTGCCCGGAATGCCTCGATAGCCTCGACCGTGAGTATCGTTCGATACTCGATGAGTGCTCGACCCAGATCCTGAAGCTCGGAGAGAGGCTCGAGGGGGATACCGTTGATGGACGCCCGATCGGCGGCTACGCGCTGATCAAAACGGATCGAGGAGGGGTCGATGACGGACATGATCGCGTCGATCGAGAGCTCCTCGTGAATGCCGTCGGAACCGGAGCTGGCCTGGTATTCCATTTCCTCGGGGATACCCAGTTCTTCCTGCATGTACTGCCGCACCAGCGAGTGGTTGTAGAACTCCGGCACATGGTGGAAAACCGCAGGTTCGCCGCCGTACCGCTCGTTGAGCGCATCGGCCGCGGCCTGCATCCCGCGCAGATTCCCGCCGCTGTCGCCCAGGAAGTAGACCTCGGTGAAGCCCATCGAACGCAAGCTATCGCCGATGTCGGTCAGCCAGGCGATATACGTCTGCTGCGACACCATCGGTCCGGTATTGCCCGCCATGACGTCGCGCCCCGGATTACCCGGCTCGAGCGTGACCAGCGGTGCGAGTAGCGTGTTGCCGAGCGCAGCGGCGACGGACGGCCCCATTAGACGGTTCGAGTAGTTGTGCTTCCCCGCGGCGAGGTGCGGTCCGTTGGAT
>JAKMDG010000025.1 GCA_022428035.1 Longimicrobiales bacterium | reverse complement strand
TAAGCAGCAGCTCGGTGCGGCCGTGGATGTCAGGCTTGGGGAATCGGTAGACCAGGCGGCTCTCGGGTGAGGCGAGGGAGGGGGTCGAGCCGAGTGCGTGCAGGCGTTCGAGCGCGAACGGCGGCCGGGCACAGTAGCGGACGAGTCGCTCGATGCCCGCCGGGTCCTCGGCCTCGATGCGCACGGAGGCGTCGACGCTGAACCCGCCCGAGCCCTGTTCCCAGAAAAGTCGACACGTACCGCCGCCGCGTCCCGACCCCTGTGGGGCCGTCCGGGATCTGCTCGGCTTCGATGATTTGGGGTTGCCATTCCGGCTCCCTGCTCACGTCGTCCATGTACGCGAAGACCTCCGCGAGGGGGAGACGTACGACAATCGACATGGCTTGCCTGGGCATCGGAACCTCTCGTGGAGTGGGCAGTGCGACCATACGTTCGGTTTCGTTGTCGGTTCCACCCCCAGACCCTCGATAACCCGATCCGTGCACCCCCCAGCCAACACTCGATTGTTCGAGGAGAAGTACCTCCGATTTCAGAGCGAGGCGGGTGCTCGGTTTCGGGCGGCATCGGGAGGATCGGTTCCGAATGGATGGACGACGGTCGAGCAGGCGGAGTGGATGGCGGCCACCGTCGGCCTCGCGCCGGGCGAGCGACTGCTCGATCTTGGAGCTGGTCGGGGGTGGCCCGGAGAGCTCATTGCGCAGCATACGGGCGCACAGCTTTTGTCTGTCGACGTACCGATCGAGGCATTGCGTCAGGGCAGGGCGCGCATGCGCGAAGCGTTGGGAGCGCGAGTGTGGCAGGTATGTGGCGATGGTCGTGCGTTGCCGATCGGCGACGGACACTTCTCCGCCGTTTGCCACACTGACGTGTTGTGTTGACTCGCGGATAAGCTCTCCGTGCTGAGAGAATGCTATCGCGTGCTGAGGCCTGACGGGTTACTCGTCGTGGCGGCGATCGAGTTGACACCGAACCTGAAGGACCTGGATCTCCATCGTGCTCTCGAACTAGGGCCGGCCGATGTGCACGCGGAAGCAGCCCTTGGTGAGATGCTCCAGCGCTCGGGTTTCGAGCTCGTGATCGAGCGCGACGTGACCCGGGAATTCCGGGTCCGTATTCGACAGAGGCTGGACGCTCTGGCCCGAAACGAGCAGGCACTGCGTCGAGAGGAAGGTGACGACGTCGTACACGAAGAGCGTGAGAAGCGTGCGCGAATGCTCAAGGCAGTGAACCAGGGGTTGCTGCGGCGGACCATCGTGGTCGGTCGGGCCGAGAAGAGCCTCATGCAGACTTCGGACGGGGTCACGTAAGCCCGGATTTCGGTGGCCCAGGTCGCCTGGCCCTGTTCGTTGCACTCGGGCCAGAATTCCCTGGTTTGAACATGGGTTCAGGCTACCGGGGTGTTGTGGGCCATACGAACGCCCATGGGGCTGGCGTACCGGGACTCACTGTACGCGTACCTCAATGAAGCTGGCGAATGCCTCTGCGCTGACGGTGCCCGTGAGTGGATCGATAGCTTGCAGCCAGTCCGCGGCGTTGAGGTCGACCAGGATCTCCACGACCTCGCCGTCGCCGAGATCGATCGCGAGGGGCCGGTCGACGATCAGATCGGGGCCTTCGAGTTCGACGTCGATCGGACCCGTCACGGGCTCTCCGTTGATGATGAGACCGGCGTCGACCTCGGCTTCGATTTCGGTAAAGGCGATGCGGAACTCCGTATAGACCGCTGCGTCAACGATTCGGCTCGCAACCTGAGGTTGCTCGACACCCTCGAGATCCACGCGGACGCGGACGTCGGTGTCGGTCAACGCGGTCAGGCCACCATTGTCCTTGACGAGATATATCCGGAACTCAGCCTCGACCTCACCCTCGGGTTGGTCATCGTCGTCGGTCGGGCTCGGACCCTGGGACGCGGCCACATTCGGCGGCGCGTGTGCAGGAGCGAGGCTCGCGGGTCCAGAGGGCTGCGCGTCGCCTGTCAGAGTCACTCGGGCTTCCCCGGTCTCGATCCCGCCGGCGGTGAAGTTGCCGCACGCGGCCACACCGATGAGCAGTGCAAGGGCCAGCCGTCGAATCGTGCTCGATTTCGTTTCGATCATGGTATTCCTCTAGGCTTCGGTCCCGAAGGTGTCTGCCCATTCGCTGCGGCGGCCCGTGATTCCTAGCCTGTGGTAGAT
>JAKMDG010000277.1 GCA_022428035.1 Longimicrobiales bacterium | reverse complement strand
GCGTCGGCTGCATCATAAAGGAGGCCCATGTCCTGATACGCAACGACGCTCAGAAACAGACCGTCCCCCATCGGGTCCAGGCCGAAGACCGCGATCTCGTCGAGATAGTCCTGCATGTCGACGGATTCCTCGAGGCTCATCACCCGGAATTCCTGCTCGGGAATCGGCCTGCCGCCTCGACGTCCTCCCACGAACACGGTCCAGACGTACGACGCGCCGAAGCCCAGTTCGTCGCCTTCCGGGAGTGTGAATGTCGTGTCAGAGCCGACCTCATAGATGACCGGTCGACCGGCTGCGCCGACCTCTCGGATCATCAGGTCGTATGTCTGATCCGAGGTGGCGGTCCACTCGAACGTGGGTCGTGTATCCGCGACGAGCAGGCTGTTACGTGGAGAGACGAGCGAGCTTTGTCCCGGAATCGGGCGAATCATGCCCTGGCGACCGCCGGTAGTGGCGTCGGTCGAGGCGGCCTGGGCGAGGGTGCTCATGGCTCGGGCGAACATGTCCGGGTTCCCGGCTCCGCGGGGCTCGACCATCGTCGTCTGTTCGGTGACGACCTGCTGGGCACCAGTGCGCGTGATCAGGATGGCTCGTGAGCCATCCGTCGGCGCGAGGTCGTCACCGACGAACATCTGCTCGCCGATCGACACGGGTGCCAGATCTCCACCTCCGTGGGACACCATTACGTCACCCTGCACCCTGATGACGAGCGCGACTGGGTCCTGCGCTGATAGCGAAACGGCGAAGCCCGCGAGCGCGAGCAGGGCCGTGCACATGGCTTTCTTCATCATGCTCTCCGGCTGAACAGGGCCGCGACCGCGATCGGACCCCCTCAACAAAGGTTCTACTTTTCGGTCCGCCGCACCACGAAATCCCAATCAAGGGGTGGTGGGTCGGCGATGTGCTCGTCACAACGTGTCACATACAGAATACTCGGCCCGTCGTCGGGACATGCCTGAACTGCGCGCTCGAAGTGTTCTCTAGCCTCTTCCCAGCGGTGCTCCTTGTACTCGGCCATGCCGGCTGCAAAGTGGCGCAGGGCATCCTCCTTCTGAGCCGACAGTTCCACGCCCTCCAGCTCCAGAAGCTCGAATACCTTGATGGGTTGTTCCTTGCCCTTCACGACAATGAGGTCGAGTTCGCGTACACGGTACGAGCCCTCGCCTGCGCTGAGCGTAACCTCGGATACCATGTTGAGTGTGTCGTAGGTTTTGTTCGCCGGTTCGAGTCGTGCGGCGAGGTTCACCGCGTCGCCAATGGCCGAATAGTCGAAGCGGTCCTCTCCTCCGACGTTCCCGACGACGACCTCTCCGGTGTGGACGCCGATTCGCACCTTCAGGGGTTCGTGATTTTCGGCACGTTCGGCCCAGCGGTCGTTGAGGTCGTCCATACGGCGTTGCATGAAGATGGCCGCGCGCATCGCCCGATCAGCATGATCCGAAACGTCCTTGGGAGCGTTCCAGAAGGCCATGATCGCATCGCCGATGTACTTGTCCAGATACCCGTTCTCATCGAACACGACCTGGGTCATGTCGTTGAGGTACTCGTTCAGAAGCGCGATGAGGTCCTGAGCTTCCATCTCCTCCGAGATCGTGGTGAACCCGGAGAGATCCGAGAAGAGCAGAGAGAGCGGTCGCTTCTCACCCCCCAGGGTCAATGAGGACGGGTCTTTGAAGATCTCGGCGACGACATCCGGGGACAGATATTTACCGAATGCTCCCTGGATGAAGCGTTTTTCCCTGCCCTCGACCACGGCCACATAGGACACGCTGAACACATACGAGAGTGCAGCAGCCAGGTTCGGGGTAGCGATCGGCATCCAGAGCCCGGCGGCCCCCAGGCTGACGTACTCGCCTCCGGGCCCATAGATGGATCCTGCCCAGCCCCAGAATGCGAGGACCCATGTTCCGGCGATGACGGCTGCGGTGAGGACTGCCCCCCACGCGGCACCTTTCGTGAAGACCAGAGCCCCACTCGCGATCGCAACAACGAGCATGAGTAATAGCCGACTCGCCAGGCCCAGGTGTCTTACATAGGAGCCGTCCAGCAGGTTCTGGAGGGCGTTGGCATGAATTTCGATACCGTACATCCAGCTGTAGGTATCTCCCTCTTCGAAGCCTTCCGTCGGAGGGATCCGGTAGTCGTAGAACGGGACTCTGAACCGGTCCTCCGGGTGGAAGCCCGTGCCGAGCAGGACGATCTTGTCCTCGAAGAACTCCGGCAGGAACATGGCCGTCGTTACCGCGCCGGATGACCCGATTGCCTGAAATGTCCCGGGTGGGTCCGCAGCCAACGTGCTCGAGGGTGGGCCATAGAAGCGAATCGGGAACGGTATGATGGACCCGGCATCGCCAGCGCCGGGATCCTTCCAATCATCAGGGATCGCCCCGAGATCCGGAGGCAGACCTGGTAGATCGATCCGGCTCGACACCCAGGCCGCATCGAGGATCGAGTCGGTGGTAATGCCGCGTGAATGCGCCCAGAGGGAGAGCGCGAACGACGGAGCCAGCCCCTGGCCCGACCGGACAGCCAGGGTGCCATTACGGAACGTCGAGTACGATGAAGGGAGTTCTGCCGTCCCTACTTCATGAGAGACGTCCGTGAAGAACTCGTGGGGCGGCTGTACGAAGGACCCGGAGTCGGTCTGCTGCAGTGGGGAGACCAGGATGACGTTTCCGGCCCGTGCGATTGCGTCACGAAGGAGGTCGTTTCCACCATCGATCTGATTGAGGTTCTCGTGCAGATCCGCCAAAAAGACGTCGATCCCGATCGTTCGGGCGCCAGCCTGTGCGACCGCATCGACGAGGGAGGCCAGGTGTGCCCGCGGAAATGGGGTGATCCAGGGGGCGGTGTCGTCATCGAGTGTGAACTCGTCGAAGAGCACCATGACGATCTCACTTTCGCGTTCTCCCAGGCCCTCCTGGAACGACTCGACGGTCGTATGCTGACGCCGATCGAGGGTGAAATTCTCGAAGGCCTGCAACCCCGTGACCTCGCCGAGCACGTCCCCGAACAGGATGGCGAGCGCGACGGAGCCGAGGGCGATCAGCACGAGTGCGATGTACCGTTGTGAACGCTTCACGGGCCTACGCGGCGCGAGGCGGGCTGTACGCCCGCGGAGCCAGCATCAGTTGGTGATTTCGTACACGACGGATGCCGTGCCCCACGAGTTCAGCCGAACGGCACCACCGTCGAGACCCGCCACTCGTTTGAGCGCTTCGGTGATCTCGGCCGCGAACTCGGCCCCACCAAACCGATACACGTCGGATGCCGAGGCCATCTCGATATCGAGTGGCTCGGATGTGATGAACGCCCGGACCATGCCGCCGCCAGCGGGCTCCTGCGCCTGGAAAACGAGGTCGTCGCCAGGGTACTCCAGTCGCTCGCCGGCGCGAATCATCATTGATGGGTCGTCCGCATTGGGCAGCAGCATGGCGACGGTGCCGTCGGTGCCGAGGTCAACGAGCGTCAGGTAGCCGTCCCGGTCCGATTCGATGAAGAACGCGATCTCTTCTCCGAGGCCGAACGATGTTTTGTCACCCAGCAACTGTACGTCGAATCCGAAGGTCTGCGCCGGGTTCTCCATGTCGCCCAACGTCTTCGCCGCAGATTCCTTCAGCAGGATCGTGGCGAGATCGGTCATCGCCGCATCCGTCGCGGCGATGCCCTCGTGCCGTGCGAAACCGTCCGATCCGATGACCCTCAGCTCGTCGCCGCGTCGGCGCACGATCAGGTGACTGAAGGAGTCGTCTCTCTGAACGAGTCGAATCGAGTTCGTCGCTCCGATCGCAGAGGTGAGGGCATCTGAGAGGCCGGTTTCCACCGCAGCCACGTTCACCAGAAGTGGGCTGGCCGCATACACGTACGAAACGAGTCGAGCCTGGTCTCCCTCGGAGACCGAGCCAGAGATCACGTCGACGCTCGTGGCGCGCTGGCTCACGGAAGACACCACCATGCGGGCACCCGTCTCCGACTCGAAGATCGATCCGGGCGTGATGCCCAGGGCGAGGCCGGCGCCGAGCTCGGCCACACCACTTCCCGCCGACGTCACGGGCAGAGCCATGTCGCCACGACCCGCCGTCTCCCCCTCGAGGAAGAAGAGAGGAAGATCTTTCAGAGAAATGTCTTCGGAGATGTAAGGGTCCTGCTGGAAACGATTCCGCTTCAGCGCTTCGTACGCATTCTCGAAGACGTCCTCGTAGCTGGCGTCTTCGGGCGCCTTCCACATCTGCTGCACGAGAAAGGTCGTAAAGGCACCACCGTGGAAGGCTTCGCGACCTTCAACGGCAGGGAAGAATGCATCGACTGCGACCTGGAACGGCTGCGCCGCGGCCAGCTCGAGAACGCGGGTCTCCTGCGAATCGAAGCCGGTCGCGTCCTCCTCCTGGCCCGGCAGAGCACGGCGGGTGACGCCCGCGGGCCGCTCGACGTCGTTCATGTCGCGAGCGAGCAGGCGGCCCTTGGAGAAGGGGGTCACGTCGCGCGTCCCGGTACCCGAGTTACAGTTGTCGAGCACGACGATGACGTTGTCGGTCGGAAGCATCCCGAGCCAATCATTGAACTGGTCGTCGGAGATGTCGAACTCCGTGGTAGATGCCATCACGTCGGCAGGCGCGAGTGTCTCGTCGAGCCCGTCGTCTTCATCGCCGTCCTCGTCCCACATCTGCGAGCCGTGGCCGGCGTAGAAGATCACCACGTTGTCTCCGGGTCGTGCGTTCTGCACGAGCCAGCCGGTGATGCCCTCCTCGATCGCGGCCTTCGTCGCGTCCTGGTTGAGGAGCATGCGGACGTTGCTCTCCGGGAAGCCTCCACGCATGACGAGTACGTCGCGGATCCGACGGGCATCATGCTCGGCGCCCGGGAGGTCTCCACCCTCTGTGTCGTCGAAGTGGATGTAGTCGCTGATCCCGACGACGAACGCCCAGTGCGTGAGGTCGGTGCGCTCCTGTGGCCCGAATGCGAGGAGCGGCAGCGTGAGCGCCACGGTCGCTAAACGTCTCTTCATGCGTCGCCATCCATTGTGTAGTCGACGCCTTCCTTCGCGGCCTCGATGATCATTCCAGACCCGGAACGGGCCGCGTCCTCACGCATCTTCGCGACGATGGCCGAGAGCTCGTAATCGGTTCGCATCGGGTCGTGGTGCGTGAAGAGCAGCTTCTTCACGCCCGCGTCCTGACCGAGTCGCATCGTTTGTTCGAACGTGGAGTGTCCCCACCCGGCACGGTGCGGGTACTCCTCTTCCGTATACATCGAGTCATGCAGCAAAAGGTCCGCATCACCGCAAAAGTCCACGAGTCGTTTGCGAAAATTCGGTTCAAGCTCGTTGTACACGTCGCCCTCCAGCTCGTTATCCGGAATGAAGCAGATGACATGCCCGCCGATCTTGATCTTGTAGCCGATCACGAAGGATGGATGCCGGACCCTCATGACCTCGAGTTCGAAGTCGCCCACTTCGTACCCGCCCTCATTGAGGTGCTCGAACTCCATGTGCGCGGCCACAAAACTGAACGGGACAGGGAAATAGATCGGGCCCATCTGGCCGGCGAACAGATTCTGAACGTCGATGTCCTTCTGCTTCGGCCCGATCACTTTGATCGAGTCCTCGGGATCATAGAGGGGCGCAAAGAAGGGGAAGCCCTGGATGTGATCCCAGTGGAAATGGGTCAGGAAAATGTGGACGGCATTAGGGCCTCGTTCCACGAGATCTGTGCCGAACGGCCGAATTCCTGAGCCAGCATCGAAGACGATCCGAAGGTCGGGCCCGCACACTTCGAGACAGGTGGTATTTCCTCCATGCTCGACGGTCTTCGGACCGGGGGACGGGATCGAGCCGCGTGTGCCCCAGCAGCGAACCGTGATGCCTTCGGATGTTGAACGAGCCTGTGACGGACTGGGGGCGAAATCCAAGGGACCTGCTCTCGGTAGGAGGCGATCGGCGTCGACGTGCCGGCACGTGAGGGTATGTCCAATGTACAGGACGACGCGCTGCGGTCGCGAGTACTTTCGCGATCGTGCAACGCGCTGGATTGCGAGGATTCTCGCAACCGTCGAATGCATCGGGTAACTTTTTCAAGTTCCGTGATTTACGATGACGCCCTTCCGTGCATGATGGACTCAAGCCCAGGCCCAGACGCTCCCGAGGGCACTCCGGTCACGCTGACGCGGGAGCAGATCAGTTTGCGTCTTCGGGAAGTGGCGCTCTTTCAGGGGCTCGGACAGAGCGACCTGAGCGAGATCCTGCGGATCTCGGAGCAGGTGAGGGTGGACAGGGGCAAGTACGTTTTCGAAGAAGGCGAGCGGGGTGATCACTTCTATGTGATCGTCCACGGCGGTGTGGAATTGAGGAAGGCAACGCGCCAGGGATTCAAGCGACTTGCCGCGCTCCATGCCGGACAGGCGTTTGGTGAGATGGCTTTGCTCAACCAGACCCCGAGGTCCGCTTCGGCGCTTGCCACGGATGACACGTATCTGCTGTCGGTTTCTCGCGCAGCGTTCAGTCGCATGCTTGGTGGGGACACGCTGGCGGTACGCCTGCTTAAGAACCTCTCCAAGGCGTTGTGGGCTACCTCGGTACGTCTTGCTTCGCAGCAGAAGGTGAGGGTGACGAACAACGACAACGGTCACGAGACGCTTTCCGAGTTCAACAGGCTACTGAGAGCCCGTCTCCTGCCCCGAGTGACGCCGAGGGTCAGCGGGTACGACATTGCCGCGTCGACCATCGCCCCGAAGGACGGCGCCGGGTGTACTGCGTGGGACTGGTTTGTTCTCATGGACGGACGGCCCGCGTTTGTCCTGACTCGGGCAATCCGATCCGACGTCTTTGCTGCGCAGAGACTCGCCTCCGTCAGGCTGCTTCTCCGCTCAGTCGCGTCCGAGCCGCAAGCGGATCTCGGTGCCATGCTCACCCGCGTGAATCGTGGACTGCGTGCGGGCTGGGTCGAAGGCTTGTCCGGGCCTGTGCTGGTGGGGCTGGCCGCTCTGGCAGATGGGGCCGCTGAATGGGTTCAGGCCGGACCGATCACGAGTGTGGTCGTGCGCCGGCGCGGCACTCTGGAGGATTTGAGCCTGAGACAGCCCCCTCTCGGGGAAGAAACAGACATTCAGTACGAATCCACCACGCTGGTACTCGGAGCCGAGGATCGCGTTGTCTCACTGACGGACACGGGCACAGGTGCGGTCGAGTCGATTGGCTCTGCGCTTCTGGGGACACACGTGCCCGACTCTCGTCAGGCTCTTACTCAGGTGCTCTCGGCTGGCGATGCGTCGCGCGTCGGGACGGACGGAGCCGATGTGAGCGCCTCGATCGTCACCCGCACCAATTCCAGTCCGTCGGGTACGGTTTAATACGACACTCATCCACCGCTCAACACCGATCATCATGGCCGTGACCGAGAAGGACATCCGTACCGCCCTGAAGGGCGTCAAAGATCCGGAGCTGGGGCTCGATCTCATCGTGCTCGGGCTCATCTATGACATTGAAGTCGAGGGTGATCACGTTGATGCGATCATGTCGCTGACCTCACCAATGTGTCCCGTTGCCGGTCAGATTGTGGAGGACGTGAAGACTGCGATCGAAGGGGTGGAGGGCATCGAGTCAGCCGAGGTCGAGCTGACCTTTGATCCGCCGTGGACACCAGAGCGGATCAGCCCGCTGATTCGTGCGTCTCTGGGACTTTGAGCCTGATTTTGAAATACCCGGGCACCTTGAAGGCGCATCGGGGTGACATAGTTTCCTTACACTCTTTCGTCGACCGTGGCGAAAGTGTCATAAACAAGAGAGGACGATGAGCCAGTTCACCGACGAAGAGCTGATGCGGAAGGTCCAGGAGGGCTACATGGTTGAAGGCCCCGAGGACATGACCGAGGGGTACCGCAAGGCCCTCCGGGTCCAGCTGACAGTTCAAGCCGACACCGAGCTCATGAGTGCGCCGTCGTACTGGATGGCCGCTCGATATGCGCCGTCAACGAATACGCAGGTCAGTGCACACGCCATCATCCAGGACGAGCTCGCACACGCGAACATCGCGTACCGCCTGCTCGAGGATATCGGTGAGTCCAAAGAGCACCTGGTGTATGGACGTCAGCCGCACGAGTTCAAGCATCCCTACGGCTTCGATCAGCCCCTCGACAACTGGGCTGAGCTCGTCGTCGCCACCGGCTTCTTCGACCGGGCGGGCATCACCCTGCTCACTGACGTGCATGAGAACACCTCGTACGCTCCGCTCAAGCGCGCGCTCGTGAAGATCGGGATGGAAGAGACCTTTCACCTGCGCCACGGCGAGGTGTGGATGCGGCGTCTCTCCAAAGCCGGTGGGGAAGCGCGTGAGCTCGTACAGCGTGCCGTCGACTGGATGTTCCCGATGACCATTGAGTGGTTCGGGCTCCCGGACGCGATGAAGCGTCACTCGGGCCAGCTCGACTTCAAGCTCAAAGGACTGACCAACGACCAGCTGCGACAGGTGTGGATGTCGTCCACCGTGCCGCTGTGCGAGGAACTTGGACTGAATGCTCCCGCGCACTGGGACAACGTGAAGGGTGAGTACGTACTCGACTATCCGTTCCCCTGCCAGTACGACGCCGTCGACAAGCACTGGGCGTTCGACGAGGGCGAGATTTCATGGGATTCCGTATTCGAGCGTTGGAAGGGCCGAGGCCCCATGAACGAGATCTACGTCGAGTCCGTGCAGCGTTCGCGCATGGACGTCGAGCGTTGGTTGGCGGCGTGATATGAGCACGCTCTCTCTTCCGGTCGTGGAGCATCGGCGTCACGCCGGGCTGCCCCCAGCCGTGACTTCCCACATGAGTGGTGGTCGCGACCAGTGGTCGCCCCCGCTGAAGGAAGCACCGGCCGATCGTGTCCAGGGGACATGGGACCTCCTGCAGGAAGTCCTGGATCCGGAGATTCCCATCAGCTTGCCTGAGCTGGGGCTGATCTATGGTGTGGAGTTCGACGACGGGATCGCTCGGATCGAGCTGACCTTCACCGCTACGGCATGCCCGTGCATGGAGTTCATTCGAGAGGACATCACCGATCGACTCGAGTCAGAACATTGGATCGATTCCATTGAACTGATCGAGGTGTGGAGTCCTCCGTGGACCAGCGAGCGGATCACGCCTGAAGGGCGGGCCAAGCTCAAGAAGCTCGGTGTCAGCGCCTAATTCGGAGACCAAATGAACGAGTTTGTGTACGATGTTTTCACCCGCAAAGAGCGGGGTGACCGCCTACAGCACGTGGGCTATGTCGACGCGTTCGACGATGAGACCGCCAAGATCTATGCGTGGACTACGTACAGCGAAGAGAGGTGGTTCGAGATGTGCGTGGTGAAGCGCACGAACGTGCTGCCGGTGAACCGGGTCGACGGTCTGTTCTTCGAGGCTCAGAAGGCCGCACATGTCTGAGTCTCTGGACATCTCGACGCTCGAAGGCGCGCGCCGCGAGGCGTTGATCCGGTTGATCATCACGCTGGCCGACTCGAAGCGCATTCTGGGCATCCGATACTCGGACTGGGCTCTTGGTGCCCCCTCCATCGAAACGGGCGTTTCGACGTCCTCGATGACGCAGGACGAGTGGGGGCACGCGCGACTGCTCTATGCCATGCTGAAGAAGCTCGGGATCGATCCCGAACCCGTCGAGCACGACCGCCCGGGTGAGGAGTTTGCCTCCATTGCTGCACTCGATCATGAGCAGCCTGACTGGGCCGGCCTCGTTGCGCTGATGACGCTCGCCGATGGTGCTGTGTCTTCGGTGCTCCGGTCGTTCTCCACCGGAACACTCGAGCTTGCTCAGAACCGCGTTCCGAAAATGCTGGCGGAAGAGGAGTTTCATGAGAGTCTGGGTTCTGCGTGGTACCGGCGTCTCGCCGCAACCGACGGTGAAGCGCGTCAGCTGCTCACCTCTGCGACCGAGGCGATGCTTCCCGGACTGCTAGCGTGGGTCGGAGCCGACGATGATGCGGCGCGACACATGGTGGACGCCGGGGTGATCGGACCTGCTAGTGAACGCCTGACAGCGTTCCGAGACCATGTGAGGGACTTCGTGGCGCTGGTGGGGGTCGACATCGACTCAGTGGAGGCGTCGGCGGAATGGGACGAGGTGCGCGGCCGTACCCCGGGCCGCCCGGATGAAGAAGCCTGCCAACGAGCGCGCGGTGATCTCAATCGCGCTCTGCTGGTCGAGTAAGGCATGCCGATCCGACCCCCGTTCAGGGGCAAGCTGGGTGCCGAGGTCCGGACATCATCGTACAGTGCTGAAGAACGTCGTGACGAATCACCGGATGTGCTGCCGAGCACGCCGCCGTGTCCGTTCTGCGATCAGAACGAGACGGAGATCATGAACTCGTTCGGATCTCATGCGTCCGTCAGCACGTACTGGTGCCGACGGTGTCGCAGCCCGTTCGAGATGATGAAGTGGAGAGGCGGGGCCTGACACCCGGGTAGAGGGTGAGGCCCATGATCTCAGCCCTCAGGCCTCGATCAGCTCCACGTCCTCGAGGAAGTCCTTCAGCGGGTTGGCCACCGCGACAGCCCGCTCCTGAATCGCGGCCGACGTCGTGTCGCGCACGATTCCGCCCAGGATGTGCCGCGAAACCGCTTCACCGAGCTTGTTGTCGGATTGTGCCGCTGCCTGGTGATACTCTGCGTACCGCGCACTGACGCGCTGCTCGAAGAGGGGCAACTGCGACTTCGGGGTGCCGTTATCCACCATGTCCTCGAACACCGCGCTGTGCAGTGCGTCGAGACCCTGGCGGATGCGTCCGTCAGGCGTTCGGCCCAGGAAGGCGAGCTGCACACCGCGGGTGTGCGCCCACATGAAGAAGATCAGTGCCTCTTCTGCTGTGCGTGAATCGGCACCCTGGTCGTCATACAGAGTAGCAATGTCCGTGAGAGGAGTCTCGACGTCTTCAAGAGAAATGAAGTCGGAGAAACTCTCCCAGACGAGCAAGGCGAGGTTATCGCCAAGCTCCTCGGGCGTCATGGTCAGAGGGGCGCGAAACTCGCGAGCCTCGTCGGTGAGGGTCGTGTCCACCGTAGTACATCCTTCTTAGCATATGTTTGCCTTACTCCAATTCGGACTTCGGAACGTACAGTGTCAAGGTTGAAGATGCAGGCCGCCCTTTCCGTCCTCGCGACGGTCGCACCAGCGTGGCGTACGCGATCGCCGAAAACCCTTGCTCGAGTTGGCATCCTGGCGGCGATCGCGTTCGTCTCGGCGTGCGCAGCCTCTGCTCCGGCGTTACCCCCTCCACGACCAATCATCATCCATTCTGGTGCCCGCATTCGGGCAGACCATGAGGAGATGGAGCAGGTCAATGAGTGGGTGACCCGCGAGCAGGCGAACATCGTCAACGATCCATCCTTCTGGGTTGTTTCAAACAACAGTCTCAACGAGAACTTCCCTTGGGAGGGAATGCGTGTCGTAGCCGACAGCGTGATCTTGAATCAGCCGCTCGGGGGCCGCGACGCTCAACTCGTCTATCAGATCTATGGGCACCTGCATCTCATGGTGGAGATGGGGCGCCAGGAAGAGTGGCTGCCAGAGGCGCCAGAGGCGACCGGTTACGAACTCGAGCGCGCGATCGCCGAACGCGTCGCGGATGCCTGGATTCTTGGCCGTACCGTCTTTGACACCCAGCCATTCACGCCGATGGACGAATTGGCCTATGCCAAGCACTTCGGCTTCATCGACGCCTTCATTTTCACGGCGCGACCGGGTGAGTTTGGCACCGACCGAGCGGAGTGGGCACGAGCCAATCCAGGCCGCACAGACGAATATCGGGACTGGTTCCTCGAGACGTTCAACACGGAGCCACCGGGCATCCGGGCGAACGAGTAGCCGGTCCGGTCAGACCGGCACGACCTCCCATTGAAGATCGATCGGTCCGGTCTCGTCGAGTTCTTCGACCTGAAGGTCGACGCGCCCCGTGCGCGCAAACCGGTCGTTGCTGGGTTTGCCGCCAAAAAGGGCAAAGCCGAGGACCCGGAAACGGCACTCGACACCCGCGGGCGACGTGGCGCACATTTCGGAGCCTTTCAGGGATTTTACCGAAGGCGCTTCGCCCGACTGGAGTCGAAGGCGTAGAAT
>JAKMDG010000255.1 GCA_022428035.1 Longimicrobiales bacterium | reverse complement strand
GGTGCGGTCGGCGAGAGCTTTTCCAGAGCGGCGGGGGTGGATGCCAACTTCCGATTCGACCGCTTCCAGGTGAACGCGTACGGGGCACTCACGGACGATCCCGGGGCTGACGGTGACCGATCGATCGGCTCGGTGCAGGTCGGATGGCGCGATCCGGTGTTCGATTTTTCGGTCCTGGGCAAGCATGTCGGGGGCGCATTCCGGCCTGAGGTCGGCTTCGTGAGCCGGACGGCCGTGAATCAATGGTTCGCCTCGGGCGGCGTGCATGTTCAGCGACCGGTATCCTGGCTCATGGAGGTGAACCCGTTCGTCGACGTGTCTGAGTATTACTCGTCCGGGGGAGCCTTCGAGAGTCGCGAGATCAAGCCGGGCCTGATGGTGATCGCCAATGACGGAGGCCGCTTCAGTGCCGACTATTCACGCCGTGACGAGCGTATCGCCGAGGCGAGCACGATCCTGGGCGTTCCACTGGCTGCGGGGGACTACGCCTTCGACGTCATCTCGGTCAGCTACGCGTCCAACGGTGGGCGCCTGCTGTCGGGAAACGTCCGGTTCAGCACCGGCGAGTTCTTTGACGGCGATCGGTCCTCCGTGTCGGGCACGGTCACCATCCGACCGAATGAGCATCTGCTGCTGGAGGGGAGCGCGGAGCGGAATCGTATCGAGCTGGGTGGGACCCCGATCGACGCGGACCTCTTCCGGGGTCGTATGCAGTTCGGCTACAACACGCGCACGTTCCTGTCGTCCTTCGTGCAGTACAATCGGGTGGAGCGGGAGTTGCTCACGAACGTTCGGTTCAACCTCATCCATGCACCGCTCAGCGACATCTTTCTGGTGTTCTCCGAGCGCCGTCGAACAGGGATAACCGCTGGAGATGTAGCATTGATCGATCGGGGAATCACGCTCAAGGTCACCCGTCTCTTCCAGTTCTGATCAGGGCCCGGACCGTTCATCCCGGTTCTTTTTCCTTGCTACCTTGCCCGCAGCCCATCACCGGCCTGCCTGCCCTCGCGGCCGGCGTCTGACGAACAACCCTCGGGGACGACGTCAGGATGCCCACAAAGCGATTGGAAGCCGACGTTGTCATTCTGGGTGCGGGGTTCGGTGGTTCGGTGGCTGCCTCGGCTCTCTCCAGGCAGGGGCTCGACGTGCTCTTGCTGGACTGTGAGCGCTGGGTCACCGACCCGCTCCAGGCCGAAAAGATTGAACCTGACCAGGCTGCCCTTCTTCGCGACCTCGGGTTGCTCGACGAGCGGGTGCCTGCAGATCCTCCCATCGGCGTGGTCCTCAACTGCGACGGCAGTGGGATTCAGGAATTCGACACGGTCGAGCAGTACGGCATTTCGTGCCACGACACCGTGTTTCACCTGCGGGAGGTCGCCGCGCGCGGGTCCCGTGTAGAGACTGCCTCCGTACGCTGGCGCCGGGTGCGAGGTCACGGCCCTCCGTGGATAGCCTGCGGTGGTGGCCTTGGGGGTCCGTATGCGCACCTGCCTGATCGCTCGTTCCAAGGCTCTGGTCGCTACCGCAGCCCTCATGGGCCTTGCGTGCAGCCCCTCTCCTGACGGCGACAATGCGGCTCTGGCATCTGTCGAAGCTCCCTGGGTCGAACTCTTCAACGGACGTGATCTCACCGGTTGGGTGCCCAAGATCAGAGGGGAGGAGTTGGGTGGGGATGCCCGGAACACCTTCCGCGTCGAGGACGGTATCCTGACGGTGTCGTATGACCAGTATGACTCGGAGTCAGGCTTCAATGACACCTTCGGACATCTGTTTTACGAGGAGTCCCTAGAGGCGTACGAACTCCTTGTCGAGTATCGCTTTGTGGGTCGTCAGTTCGCAGGTGGACCCGGGTGGGCTCGGTCGAACTCAGGGGTGATGTTCCACGCGCAGGCTCCGGAGACGATGGGGGTCGATCAGGACTTCCCGATCTCTTTGGAAGTCCAGTTCCTCGGCGGCGCAGCGGGCGAGGAGCGCCCGACGGCGAACGTCTGCACTCTCGGCACACATATCGACATGGCGGGCGAGCAGCTCACCCAACACTGCATCAACGCCGCGGCGCCGACGATCCCCGACAGCACCTGGGTATCCGTAGCCATTGTGTCCTACGCTGATGGGTCCGTGCGTCATGTAGTGAACGGAGATACGGTCATGGCCTACGAAGGCGCGGTGGTTGGAGGTGGTGAGGTGAGCGAGCGCGTGGATGGCGCGCCCGAGATCGGGCTCATGCTCAGGGGTGGATACATCGCGCTTCAGAGCGAGAGCCATCCGATCCAGTTCCGGAGGGTCGCGGCCCGACCGGTCGCGGAGCGTTAGGCGTCCCGCAGGGATGCGAGACACGCGGCCTCCAGCGTAGCTTGCGTGATCACTGACGGAGGAGCGTGATGGACCGAAGAACAGCGATTCGCCCCCTGGCGACCGCGAGTCTTCTGCCCGCCCTGGCCCCGGAGCGCGTCTCGGCGCTCCTGCAAGCCCGGCAGCTGATCGACTCGGGAGTCGCGCCTGACGTCGTACCCGCCGCGCTGACACGAAGGGAGCTGGAGATGGTCGGTACTGTCGCGGATATCATCCTTCCCCGTACGGACACGCCGAGCGCCACCGACGTGGCCGTTCCCGCGTTTATCGATCTCGTGACGTCCGAGTGGATGGATGACGAGCAGGCCGAAGAGATCCACTCCGGGCTGTCCGCCCTCGATTCCATCGCGACGGACCGCTTCGGCACAGGCTTCGTGGAGCTCGGCGCCGAGCAACAGTTCGTGCTGGTTCGGGAGCTCGATGAACAGTTGCCGGAGCCGGGGTCGGACGACGCCACGCCGGAGGGCTTCTACCCGACGCTCAAGCGTCTCGTTCTTGTCGGTTATTTCACGACAGAGACCGGGGCGAGCCAGACAGGATACCGCATCATGCCGGGTGCGTTCGGGGGCTGCGTGATATCGGAGGCTGGCCGATGAGGAACGAGTATGACGCGATCGTCATCGGCTCCGGTATCACCGGTGGCTGGGCGGCGAAGGAGTTGACGGAGGCGGGGCTGGAAACCCTCGTGCTGGAAGCCGGCCCCGACATCGTGCCCAGTCGGGATTACACGGAGCACGTTCCGGTCTGGGACATGAAATACCGGGGCATGGGTGACCGGAAGCGTCTGGCAGAGCGGCAGGCGATCCAGCGAGAGTGTTACGCGTGCGACGAGCTCGGATCTGCGTTCTTCGTTGACGATGTGGAGAACCCGTACACGACGCCGGAGGACTCGCCGTTCCTCTTCCTTCGCGGTCGACAGGTGGGCGGACGCTCCATCACGTGGGCCCGGCAGGTCTACCGCCTGAGCGATCTCGACTCCGAGGCCAACGCGCGTGACGGGATCGCGGTCGACTGGCCGATTCGCTACGCTGACATCGAGCCGTGGTACGACTATGTGGAGCGCTTCATCGGCGTCTCCGGTGAAGCGTTGGGGCTACCCCATCTGCCGGACAGTCAGTTTCTGCCACCGATGGCTATGTCGTGCGCAGAGGCACACGTCCGGGACGGAATTACCCGGGCCTACGGTGGCGAGCGTGTGCTCACCATCGGTCGGTGTGCGGTCCTGACCAGAGACCACAATGGAAGGAAGGCCTGTCACTTTTGTGGCCCCTGCGAACGTGGCTGCCGGACGGGCCCGTACTTCAGCAGTCTGAGCGCGACGCTGCCTGCCGCGCGAGCTACCGGCCGCATGACGCTGCGACCTGACAGCGTTGTGCACTCCTTGGGCTATCGCGACGGCCGTGTTTCCTCGGTGGGCGTCATCGATCGCGAGACCGGAGACACTCTCGAGTTCACTGGGCGCGTCGTCTTTCTGGCGGCGTCGACCCTCGAATCGACCCGAATCCTCCTGAACTCGACGTCGTCCGACTTCCTTGATGGTCTTGCCAACTCAAGTGGCGCGCTGGGGCACTATCTCATGGATCACACCATGGGTCACGGGGCTTCAGGTGACGTGCGTGGCTTCGAGGATCAGGCGAATCAGGTCCGTCGGATCAACGGCATCTACCTCCCGCGGTTCCGTAACGTCTCTACCCGTCACCCGGACGTTCTGAGAGGGTCCGCGTACCAGGGTAGCGGCTCGCGCAGCACGTGGAGCCGAGGAACCGGAACCCAGGGGCTCGGGGGCGACTTCAAGGACAGGCTTACCCAGCTCGGGCCCTGGCAGATGTCGCTGTACGGTTTTGGCGAGTGCCTTCCGGATGAGTCGAACCGTGTAGAGCTGGACCCTGACGTGGTAGACGCCTGGGGTGTTCCGGCGCTCAAGATCACGTGCCGCTGGGGTGAGAACGAGCGGGCGATGTTCGATGACATGGCGGATAGCGCGGCCGAGATGCTCGAGGCCGCGGGAGTCCGCAACGTCGAGGTCTTCCACGAGGACAACCCGCCGGGTAAGACGATCCACGAGATGGGCACGGCCCGTATGGGGCGCGATCCCGGCACCTCGGTCCTGAATGGCTTTAATCAGTCGCATGACGTAAGGAATCTGTTCGTCGTCGATGGCTCGTGCATGGCGTCGTCGGCGGACCAGAATCCTTCGCTCACCTACATGGCGCTGACCGCCAGAGCATGCGCGTTCGCAGTCGATGCACTGAATCGACGCGAGTTATGAGTCACGTGAGCGCCTTGTGATCACGCGAAGAGAACTCCTTCGGCTTCGTTCCTCGCAAGACCGACGTGTCTCGGGCCCCCGGGTCGAGTGGCGGCTTGCCTCGAGCTTTCCGCCGAGTGCCGACCTCCTCCACGGTGCTGCCCTGCGGATCGGAGAGCGGGTGTCGGCGATGACGGGCGGCAGCTTCACCATTCGGACGTACGCTGCGGGAGAAATCGTCCCCCCGTTGCAGGTCATGGACGCGGTGATGCAGGGTACGGTGCAGGCCGGGTTGTCGCCCGGTTACTTCTACATCGGTAAGCACCCGGCGCTGGCCTTCGACACGGGGGTGCCGTTCGGACTCACCACCCGCCAGCAGCTCTCCTGGCTCTGGCACGGCGGCGGGCTCGAGGTGCTGAACGATGTCTGGGGGCAGTTCGGCATCCGTTCTCTGACGGCGATCGCCTCGCCCGGTCAGATGGGCGGCTGGTTCAGAGAGCCGATCGAGAGTCTCTCCGATCTGGCGGGACTACGGTTCCGGATTCCAGGGATCGGAGGTGAGATCATGACCCGCCTGGGCGTCACAGTGCAGGTCCTGTCCGGTACCGAGATCTACCCGGCGCTGGAGCGGGGCGCGATCGACGCGACCGAGTGGGTCGGGCCGTACGACGACGAGAAACTCGGGCTGCATCAGATCGCGAAGAACTACTACTACCCGGGTTGGTGGGAGCCGGGTGTCACGATGGGATTGCTCGTCAGTGTGGAGGCGTGCGAGGCGCTTCCTGAGGGATATCAGCGCATTCTTGAGGCCGCGTGCGGCGACACGGCGATCGACCGGTTGGCCATCTATGACGTGGAGGAGCCGAAGGCGATGCGGCGATTGACCGAAGAGCACGGAGTGATCC
>JAKMDG010000195.1 GCA_022428035.1 Longimicrobiales bacterium | reverse complement strand
CAGCGGCACCGGCTTCCGTCTCGATGAAGGCGACGATGGTCCCGACTTCGACCGTTTCACCTTCCTGCACCGCGATTTCGACGAGGGTCCCATCCGAAGGGGACGGGATCTCCGCATCTACCTTATCCGTTGAGATCTCGAGAATAGGCTCGTCACGCTCGACCGCATCGCCGACCTGCTTGAGCCACTGTGAGACCGTCCCCTCGGCGATGGACTCACCCATCTGGGGCATCGGGACTTCAATTCGAGCCACGCTCGATCACTCCGTGTTTGTCAGTATGCCGCAAGGTACCGGGCAGCGTTCACGACGTCGCCGGTCTGCGGTAAAAAGTAATCTTCCAGGGATCCCGAGTAAGGCACCGGCGCGTCGATTGCCGTCACCCTCAGAATCGGTCCATCCAGCCACTCGAACGCCTTCTCGCTCACGCGAATCGCGATTTCTCCCGCGATTCCTCCCGTGCGGGTATCCTCGTGCACCACGAGCAGTTTGTTCGTTTTCTTCACGCTCTCGACGATGGCATCTTCGTCGAGCGGCAGGAGCGTACGAAGATCGATGATCTCAACGGACACTCCGTCTTCCGACTCCAGTGTCTCGGCGGCTTCGACGCTCTTGTGCACCATCGCTCCATAGGTCACGATCGTGAGGTCGGTACCCTCGCGAACCGTACGTGCCTTGCCCAACGGGATGACATAGTCGTCGTCCGGCAGCACCTCACGAAGTGCGGGAGCTCGGTAGAGTCCTTTGTGCTCTTCAAAGATCACCGGGTTCTCATCGCGAATGGACGCCTTGAGAAGCCCCTTGGCGTCCTTCGCCGTGCTCGGATAAACGATCTTCAATCCCGGCGTGTGAAAGAACGCCATCTCCACGTTTTGGGAGTGGAACGGTCCCCCACGGTTCCCGCCGCCAACCGGGCCGCGGATCACGAGCGGCATCGGGCCGGCGCCACGATAGTTCGACGTCGCGATGTAATTGGTGATCACGTCGTACGCGGGCGAGATGAAGTCCATGAACTGGATCTCGACCACGGGCCGCAATCCCATGTGGGCCGCCCCAGCGGCAGCCCCTGTGAACCCACCCTCTGCGATCGGCGTGTCGATCACACGGTTCTCGCCGAAGTGGGTCAGGAAGTCCCTGGTGACTTTGAACGCGCCGCCGTAGACGCCGATGTCCTCCCCCAACAGGAAGACCGAGTCGTCGCGGGTCATCTCCTCGAAAAGCGCTTCGGAAATCGCTTCGAGCATCGTGACCGGCTCGCCATTCTTGGTCTTGAGAAGGTGCTCCGGAATCTCGCGATCCATCATTCCTCGATCGTTCAGGCCAGGGTCGGGTCGGGGCTGTCCGCCCGGGTCCAGGGATGCGGCGTGGACACGTCCGTATAGACATCGGTGACCGCATCGGGCCCGTCCGGATACGGCTCGCCGATTGCCTCCTCGGCAGCCACGCGGCACGAGTCGAATGCGTCCTGCTCGATCGCGACCAATTCAGCTTCGGACGCCCACTCCTTTTCGAGAAGGCGCGCGCGGTAGAGGTCGAGCGGGTCCTTCTTCTCCCACTTCCGGATCTCAGCCGGGTCCACGTAGTCCTGTGGATCGTGCTGCGCGTGACCCCGACGTCGGAAGTATTTGAGTTCTACCATCCGCGTGCCCTCTCCGGAGCGCACGAGATTGGCTGCGCGCCGAACCGCATCGAAGACAGCAAGCACGTCCGTTCCATCTACGGATTCGGCACCGATACCATACCCCGGGCCCTTCTCCGTGAAGCTGGAAACGCGGGTGTTCTTGGACGTGGGCGTCGAGAACGCCCACTGGTTGTTCTCCACCATGAGGATCATCGGGCAGCGCTGCACCGCGGCAAAGTTCAAGCCTTCGTGCCATGCTCCGGTAGAGGACGCCCCATCCCCGTAAAAGACCATGCCGATCCTCTCCTCCCCGCGCAGGCGAAAGGACAGTGTCATTCCGGCCATGATCTCGATCATGGTCCCCAGTGGAGAAACGGGCCCGACAAAGCCCTTGTCGAAGTCAAACCAGTGTACGTTGGCCTCGCGGCCACGCGTGGGGCCGGTTCCCTTCGCCATATACTGGCGGAAATAGTCGATCAGCTCTCCCCCGAAAAGGAACAGCGCGCCTGCAGCGCGGATCGTGTGGCACAACATGTCGCCCGTGCCATCCGTACGGCGGCGGAGCGCGAACGCAGCACCCACGGCCCCGGCCTCCTGACCGAGGCACCGGTACACACCGCCAGTGACGTGCCCCTGCTTCTGGAGAAGCTCAAGGCGCTCTTCGGCGGCACGCGTCACACAAAGTGCGCGGTAGAGGTCGTGGAGTTCGGTACGACCCAGACCAAAAGCCGAATCAGACACGGCACCCTTCCAGCATACAGGATCGGCGGCCACACCGAGGTCCGCCGGTTCGCGGCTCGTAAGGCAACGTCCCGCTTTCGCGGCTCAAGGGGTCAGTTGCCCTCGTTGCCGGAGTTGCCTTCGGACCCATCCACTCCAGGCTGGTCAAGACCCGGAAGCACCGGGGCCGGCGCGGTCTGCGCAGCGGGCGCATCCACCTGAATCACGGACTCGGGGACGACCGAGCGGGATGACATGATCGAAAGCACGAGGGCGAGGACCATAAAGGCCGCACCTGCACCCCAGGTCGCACGCGTCAGGACCGTGGTCGCCTGTCGACCGCCCAGGACGCCATCCGCCATCGTGCCGCCACTCCCACCCACAGCCGCGAGACCGCCGCCCTTACCTGCCTGCAGCAGGATCACGACGGAGAGGAAGAGGCCGACAAGCACGAACACGGCCAGCAAAAATCCATACATCGAACAGATTCCCTTCGGAGTAAGACGATAAACGTCGGAGAGGCCGGAAAGGGTGTCAACGGGCCGTTCAGCCCGCTGCCACGGCGATCTCCCGGAAGGAAGCCGCGTCCAGGCTCGCCCCTCCCACGAGTACGCCATCTACGTCCGCAGCAGACATGAGTTCCGCCGCATTCGCCGGCTTGACCGAGCCCCCATAGAGGATCGGTACCGTCGCGGATGGAGCCACGCCCATCGCCTCTGCCAACCGGGCCCGAAGGGTTCCATGCGCCGAGGCGGCGTCCGCCGGTGTCGCGGTTTCGCCGGTACCGATCGCCCAGACCGGCTCGTATGCCACCAGAAAGCGCTCCGCGGCCCGGAGGCTGCCCAGGGCGGCGTCCAGCTGCCGGAGGATCACCGCCTCAACTCGACCAGCCCGGCGCTCCTCGAGTGTCTCCCCAACGCAAAGAACCGGCACGAGATTCGCCCGCACGGCAGCCTCGACCTTCCTACGGGTATCTTCATCGGATTCACCAAATACGTGCCGCCGCTCAGAATGCCCCACCAAGGCGAATGATGCACCCGCGTCCGCGGCCATCGGTGCCGACGTCTCACCCGTAAACGCGCCCGCATCCTCCCAGTAGATGTTCTGCACGCCCACCTGGAGGCGAGCGTCTCGACGATCGGACGAGGCGACGGCATGAAGCGATGCGGTCGGCGGAAACACGATCAGCTCGTGCGTCACCGAAAGCGATCCGATCTCGAAGTCGGACAAGAAGCCCAACGCCGCCGCCGGACCGAGATGCATCTTCCAGTTCCCTGCGATCACGGCCATCAGACACTCCGATTTGACAGTGCGTTCACACCGGGCAATTGCGCTCCGGCCAGGAGTTCGAGAGAGGCTCCACCCCCCGTCGACACATGAGTAAGGCGGTCAACCACTCCGGCCCGTTCGGCGGCTGCTGCGGAGTCGCCTCCGCCCAGAATACCGATGGCACCGGCATCACACGCGCCCGCTACTGCGTGCGCAATATCCATGGTTCCCTCCGCGAAGGCATCGATCTCGAACACGCCCATCGGTCCGTTCCAGACGATCGTCTTCGCTCGCCCCACCAGATCCGCAAAGAGCAGACGCGTACGCGGGCCGACATCGAGGATCTTCTCGCCCTGCTTCACGCCGGTACGATCCACTGCACGGCACTCAGCGTCCTCCACGATCTCGTTGGCGACGGTACAGTCGACCGGAAGTACCAGGCGCTCACCCCCCGTCGCGATCAGATCACGGGCCACTTCGATCGAGTCCTCCTCAACCAGACTGTCACCGGTGTCCAGACCCAAAGCGCGGAAGAAGGTGTTGGCCATCGCCCCACCGATGAGAAGGCAATCGACCCGGGGCAGCAGAGACGATATGACGCCGATCTTCGATGAGATTTTGGCTCCCCCGACGATCGCCACGAACGGTCGCTCCGGGGTGCGAAGAGCCTCCTCCAGGAACTCGAGTTCCGTAGCCATCAGGAGGCCGGCGACAGCCTCGCCGCCCTTGGCGCGCATGGCGTGAGCCAACCCTGCCGTAGAGGCATGGGCTCGGTGAGCGGTACCGAACGCATCGTTCACGAAGAGATCACCCAGGGCGGCCCAGGAATGGGCGAGATCGGGGGCGTTCGCTGACTCTCCCGGCTCGAAGCGCGTGTTCTCGAGAATGGCGATCTCGCCGTCGCCGATGTCATGGAGTGCGTGAGCAGCCGCTGCGCCGTCGGTGTAAGGCACGAAATGGACCGATGGCTCGAGAAGCTCGTTGAGCCGAACAGCAACAGGCGCCAGAGAAAAGGTCGGGTTGACCTGCCCCTTGGGCCGTCCGAGATGCGACAGCAGGATGACGCGAGCACCGGCATCGGTCAGCATCTGAAGCGTAGGCAACGAGGCACGGATGCGCTGGTCGTCAGAAATTGAGCCGTTGTCGAGGGGCACGTTCAGGTCCGCGCGAACGATCACGGTGCGTCCCTGGAGGCCGTCGCTGTCGACGTCCGTTATGGTCTTCTTGATCACTGTGGCGGGAAAATCTTGCCCAGGTCGTCGACGTAGGCTCGCCCTTCGGGCGTCAGGTCCGTCCTCTCCGATGAGACCCAGCGGACGAACGTGATGTCGGGGCCGCTGCCGTAGTTCCAGAACTCGGTCAGACGTCCACCGCCATCGTCGATGATGTGGATGTTGTCAGGTCTTCCGAAACGTACCCAGACCTCTCCTGCATCGCCAAAAACCCCGCCGTAGCAGAGTTCGACAATCGCAGCACGGGCCATGTGCTCCACCCACCGCTCGTTCACCGCGGTCGACTGCGCGCGGTCTCGCGTCGCCCAGAAATCCTTGTTGAACATCATCCGCTCAGCAGCCGGAAGATCCCGGTAGGAACGCTCAGCACTGCGGTCGAGAAGAAAGCCCACATCGGTCAAGCCAGCCGCTTCTTCGACCGTCATACGCTCCAGCGCCGCGTCAAACACGGTCGCCGCTTCGTCCGTGCGCTGCGTGCGGTGCAGCGCGAGGCCAGCGAACATAAGAGCGGTCGGATGACCACCGCTGGCGTGGGCGAAGCGTCGGGCCATCCGCAGTAGATCGTCCCATCGCTCTTCGAGCGCGAGCGTCAGCAGGAAGTCCGTGTTCGCTCCCTCATGTCCCGGATATGCTTCCAGTGCTGCACGGTAGGACGCCATCATCAACGTGAGGTCGCCACCCCGGCTCCGCGGCGCCAGCTCGAAGCCCTCGCCCAGAACGCGACCCAACTCGGCCGGACAGAGGTAATTCCACGCGATGAGGCGCTCCACGGACGCGTACCCGACCTGAGCGCCACCGGACGATCGCGCCTGATGACACTCAGCCCCCCGGAAGGCGGCAGCCGCGACCCGACCTACGCCTTCCGACGAACGCCAATGCTCGCGCACCAGCCGGCCACGCTCGTAGTGGAGTTCCGCGACGACCCACGGGCTGGCGGACGGCTCGTCGTCCACGGCCATCTGAAGTCCGAGCTCGAAGTGTGAA
>JAKMDG010000182.1 GCA_022428035.1 Longimicrobiales bacterium | reverse complement strand
GTGCTGAGGTACAGCCGACGATGTACGTGGCAGCCGGCGGATTCATCGCGGGCTCCGCCGTCGTGGGCTTCGGCTCGGGCGTCTGGCGGGCCCGTTAGCGATTAAAGATTCGCGGAACAAGTCGGATCGCGGCGGGTCTGCCGTGACCCGACCGACCCGACTGACCCCATCGACCCCTTTGCCCTGCGAGCTTGTGCGATCCCTGCTTCGATTCGCGGTCCTGATCGCGACGGCCACGGCCACGGCGTGCACGCCCCCGGCCGCGGACCAGCGCACCTCGACCGACACGACCCCCGAATGGGTCATCGACTTCTTCGATGACTTCGACACGTTCGATCCCGAAAGCTGGCAGGATCAGCTGCTCTGGGTGAACGACGAGGATCAGTGCTACGTGCGCGACGGCGCTCACGGGACACGCGAGGTCAGTGACGGCACGCTCAAGGTGCGGGTCGTGGACCTCGGCGAACCGTTGGAATGCGATAACCTGAGCAAGTTCGGCGACGTGCATCCGCCGACTCAGTACGTCGCGGGTCGCATAACCTCGAAGAATCGTCGGGAGTTCGTCAAAGGGCGCTGGACGGCCCGACTCCGCGTCCAGAACAGCGGCCAGGCAGGAATGTTGCCCGCCTGGTGGCTACTCGGCGCACGGAACAACGAGCCCCCCGTCGAAGAGGACGACGAAGACGTGTGCTGGCCGATGACCGGTTCGGGCGAGATCGACATTTTCGAGCACCACAGCGATGGTGGCCCGGATCACTACGCCGCCCGGGCGATCAAGAATCTGGGGCACTGCGGCGGTGGCGACTGGCAACAGCTGATGCACGTTCAGGCGGCTCCGCTCGCCGAGTACCATGAGTACGCGGTGGAGTGGGACGGCGAAGACCTCCTCTTCCTGCTCGACGGTGAGGTGATCCACACGAGCGAAGGCGAAGGGAATGCGTTCCCCGAGCCCCTCTTCGCGGTCCTCAACTTCGCCAAGATCAACGCATCACCCATGACCGTTGATGCGTGGACCATGGAAGTGGATTGGGTGAAGCACGAACGTCGGAACTGATCGATCCGGGGTCGGAGTCACCTCGTCCCGATCACCGCGCGAGCATCCGCGTCAGCTCCATGAATCTCACGCCCGACTGCGCAGTGCGGGCGCATACGTCAGCGAGATCTACCGGCTGAAGTTCCGCGCCGTCCAGACCGATCATGAAGTCCACCCTGCCACTCAGGAGTTCCGAGGTCGCCCGAGCTCCCATGCGCGAGGCAAGTAGGCGGTCGAACGCAGATGGGCTGCCCCCTCGCTGGACGTGCCCCAACTTCGTCACGCGCGCCTCGTACCCGATCCCGTGGACCGTCAGGTGCTCGCAGATTTCATCGACGTTGCGGGACGCACCTTCCGCGACAATGACGAAGCAGTGTGGCTTTCCACGCTCGTGAGCGCTCTCGACAATCTCTCCGACCTCGACCAGGCTGACCTCGTGCTCGGGGACCACGACGAGCTCCGCACCGCAGATCACGCCGGCCATCGCGGTGAGGTATCCCGAGTCCCGGCCCATGGTCTCGATCAAGAACGCGCGCTTATGCGAAGAGGCCGTGTCCCGCAGTTTGTCGATGGCCTCCATGATCGTGTTGAGGGCTGAGTCGACCCCAAGGGACATTTGGGTGCCCCAAATGTCATTGTCGATAGAAGCCGGGATACCTGCCACTGGGACGCCGTGCGCCGCCAGGGCATGAGCTCCTTTCAGGGACCCGTCTCCACCGATGACGACGAGGCCGTCCGCTCCGACCCGGTTCAGCGCCTCGACCGCCTTCGCTTGCCCCGACGGCGTAGCCATTTCCGGACAACGTGCGGTGCGGAGCATCGTGCCGCCGCGATGAACCACGTCTCCGACATCGCGTGCCGCAATTTCCCTACCCCGCCCCTCAATCAAGCCACTGTACCCATCTTCGAAGCCGAACACCGCGACGCCTTCGGCATCTGCCGAGCGAACGACGGCCCGAATCGCCGTATTCATCCCCGGCGCGTCGCCGCCCGAGGTAACGAGTCCTACACGACGCATGGCTTTCACGGAACCGGGAGGGGAGGCCTGACTTGACACCAGCAACTCGAACGAGACACTTTGTTCGGCGTCCGAACAAAGTAACGTACAGGGTTCCAGGAAGCTATGTCTACGCCCTTGAAAGCTGGCCTTAGCGTGTCATTTCGCTGGACCGCAGTGACCGCCGCACTGCTTGCCATCGTGCTCGGTCCGGTCGAATCCCACGCCCAGCTACCGGCGATCGCCATCGTCGAGGACGATTCCGGTCACCGACTCCAGGTCGATGGGCAGGACCTCATGGTTCTTGGGGTCAATTGGGACTACTTCCCACGCGGAACGACCTACAATTACGACTTCTGGAATCAACCGGATGACTTCGTTCAAGCGGCCCTCGACCGAGAGATGTCGCTTGTTCGCAACATGGGCGCCAACGCCATCCGCGTGTACGTCGGAATCAAGCCCAAGTGGGTCCGATACATCTATGAGGAGTTCGGGATCTGGACCGTCCTCAACCACGCGCTCGGGCGATATGGGACCACGATCGACGGGGTCTATTACGCGAATACGGACTATTCAAACCCGACCGCTCGAGCCCAGCTGACCACTGAGGTCACGGCCATGGTCGAGGAGTTCCGAGGCACGCCGGGCATTCTGATGTATTTGCTCGGCAACGAGAACAACTACGGCTTGGTCTGGAGTTCAGCGGAAACGGAGGCACTCCCCGAGGGCGAGCGGGATTCACTCCGAGCTCGGTACATGTACTCCCTGTTCGGCGAGGTGATCGAGGCGATCAAGGAGATCGACCCCAACCGACCCGTAGCCATGGCCAACGGCGACCTTCAGTACATCGACATCATCGCGGAGGAAGTCACCGGACTCGACGTACTCGGATCGAACGTTTACCGGGGAATCTCCTTTCGAGATCTATTCGAAGAAGTGGACGAGAAGCTTGGGATCCCCGTCATGTTCACGGAATTCGGGGCCGATCGGTTCGACGCCATCAACTTCCGAGAGGATCAGGTAACGCAGGCACGTTACCTCCTGGGTCAGTGGCAGGAGATCTACGAGAATGCCGCGGGCAAAGGGTTGACCGGGAATTCGATTGGTGGCCTGACGTTCCAGTGGAGTGACGGCTGGTGGAAATTCGGTCAGGAAGACCGGCTCGACATTCAAGACATCAATGCGTCCTGGCCCAACGCCGGATATCCGGAGGACTATCGAGAGGGCGACAACAACATGAACGAGGAGTGGTGGGGCATTATGGCCAAGGGCCCCACGGACTCTCGAGGCT
>JAKMDG010000251.1 GCA_022428035.1 Longimicrobiales bacterium | reverse complement strand
GTCCAGAAAGGTCGAGAGCACGGCGAAGCTCTAGTCGGGATTCTCTTCCGGCCGGACGTGACCACACCGCTCGAGAACGACGACGCGAGCGTCCGGCAGGTCCTCAGCCAGACGTTCTCCGACCCAGCCGGGTACCACGCGCTCCCAGTCCCCCCAGATCAGGAGTGTCGGCACGTCTACACCTCCGATCTTCTCCGAGGCCTGGTCGATGTCGGCTGGCAGGATCTGTCGGCCTGCGGCCATGGCTGCGTTCACCCCTTCCGTAGTGGTCAGGGCGTGCGCGTATGCGTTGACCATTTCCTCGGTGACAATAGAGGGGTCACGGACGATCGATCGGAAGGCGGTGCGGATGAGACGCCTCGGCCCAATCGCGCGGATGAGGAACCGAGTCAGGCGCGGTCGCTCGGACATTCGTACAAACGGTGGCAGGGGCTGACGATACGCTGGTGACGAGATCAGTACCATGCGGTCGAGGACCCGGGTCTCCCTGGTGCAGAGTTCTTCGGCTGCAAGGAGAGCGATTCCGCCCCCCAGCGAGTGACCGATGAGCGTGACGCGCTTCAGTGAGAGTCGGTCGATGAGCTGGATGACCAGCTCCGCCTGATCCTCTGGTCCGTAGCGCTCGTCCGCAGGCTTCGGGGCTGCACCGAACCCCTTGTAGTCCACACACAACACCCGCCCCCTCTGAGCGAGCTTTGGGGTCCAGTGACGCCATGTGTATGACGACGCGCCAAAACCGTGAAGCATGACGAATGTCGGGGTCGTGCCGTCACCTTCCGAGACCTCCGTCACGTGCAGCGGCAGGTCGACGTGGACCTGCCGCCCATCGATGAACGGCGAATCGCTCATCGGTCCAGGCGGACCAACCGTCCCCCGCGATCCTCGAGTCGTTTGGCCATCTCGGGATGACACGTAAATGCGAAAACCTGTCGTTCTTTTGACACCTCAGCGAGCACGGCCAACCCCTGTTCGCATCGGGCTTGATCCCAGTTCACGAACGCCTCGTCGAGGAAGAGGGGTAGTCGCTCGCCATCGCCATCGAGATGATCGACGATCGCCAGGCGGAGTGCCAGGTATGCCTGCTCGAGAGTCCCCGTAGAAATCGGTGATGCGAGCGGCACCGGACGCGGGAGAGCCGGGCCGACCAGGTGAAAGAGGTCCCCGTCAGCGCCTTCGTCGACCAGAAGACGCTCGTAGCGCCCGTCAGTGAGTCGCTGAAGGTAGGTGGAGGCCCGCCGTAGCAGATCCGGCTGGTGCTCCTCTCGGAAGCGGCGGTCGGCTTCACGGACGAGCTGAGCCAGAATCCACTTCCGGTCGCGTTCGCTGACCATGCGTGACTCGGTCTCACGCAGAGCCTCGAGTTCGCCATCGATCGCATCGACCGTCTCCTGCTCGCGCAGGTGCGCGACGTCTCGCTCCAGCGCGCGAGACCGACCGACGAGCTCCTCGAGATGTGCCTCCGCCTCCTCCATTCGAATACGTCGGTCGGCGATCTCATCTTCCGACACGGACCATGAGACTTCGGTCGCTTCGACGTCTGCGATGCGTGCCTTTCGATCAGCGATATCGAGATGCGTGCGCTCCAGCTCCTCCTCGATCCGGTCGGCCCGCTCGTGAGCGTCCAGGCGGCGCTGGGCGTGATCGATGGCTCCTGCACTCGCCCCGTGCCCCAGGCTGCCAATGCGCTCGAGAAAAGCCGCACGTTCCTGCTGGAGCCGGTCGACGTCGGTAGCGATCGTATGCCGCGTGCGCACGAGTCGGTCGTGCTCGCCCGCGGCCTGTTCGGCCGCGTCACGCAGTCGACGTGCTTCCTGGACCCGGGACTCGATCGAAGCCTCGAATGCGGACAGGTCGTCGGGTGCTGTGTATCCCAGCTTCGTCGCCAGCGCGACCGCCGCCGCGGTACGGTTGTCGAGACGCGAGGTCAGTGCTTCGCGTGATCGGACCAGAGTGTCCCATTGCGCGACCTGCTTCTGCAGGCGCTCGACGGCTGAGACGATTGGGAGACCTGGTGGCGTGAGGTACTCGGCGCGTACCCCCAGGCCCTCCAGTGCTGCTGCGATCTCCGATTCCAGGTGTGCCGTGCCGCTGTCGTCGGGGGCATTGGCCGAAGGTGCATGGTTACCGGAGCGAGCGAAGAACAGGCCGCCTGCCAGAAGAGCCGTTCCAAGGCCAGCGGTCGCCGGAGAGCCGCTCAGCAGGCCCCAGGCGAGCATGCCGGCACCGACGATCACCAGGAGTCCGGGCACCCAGCCTGGAACGACCCGAGGCTGTGCCGCATGTACCGGGGTCGACACCACCTCGGCTCGGTACAGAAGACTGAGGCGTTCGACGCGATCCCGGAGCAGGTCGGTCGAGATGGTCAGGACTCGTGAGCGGATCTCTTCGGTCAGTGGCTCGTCGAAGAGTTGTCGCTCTATCGCCTCCATCTCGATCCGTGCCTCCTCAGCCTCGACCCGTAGATCGTCAAGCCGTGCTGCGAGCGCTCGAGCGGCATCCGGATCGCGAAGAAAGTCGTCGACCGCGACCGCATGCCCCAGGAGGGTCTGCGCCGCCTCGTCGAACGCGGCTACCGTCCGTTTCGGTTCGGCCAGGTCCTCGTCGATGGCCGCGAGACGGCCCTCGAGTCGCGTCACGTCATCGTCGATCGCGTCCAGTCGAACGGTGAGGTCGTCGGGCAGTCCATCGAGCTCGGCGCGGCTGCCTCCCTCCCGGCGAAGGGCAACGACCCGGTCGAGCTGGCGCTTGAGCGGTAGGAGATCCTGAACACGCTCCACCACGATCCGATCTCGCTTGAGATCTCGACGGACGTCGTCGAGTCGGAGTGCTACGCTTTCACGATCTTCCGTCAGGGCGCGAATATCCCGGTCGCGCGCCATCGCCTCGGTGCGCCGAGATCGCAGGGCTCGCATCTCGTCGCGCAGGCCACGAAGTCGCTGATTCCCTCGCCTGTTTGGTCGCCATATTTCGCTCGCCTCCTGCTCTAGCTGCTCGGCGACATCGCGTGCCGATGCAAGATCCGAGGCACCCATTGATCCGAGTACGCGGTCCTGGATTCTGCTCCACGTCTCATCGTCGAGCCCGGCGAGCTCGGCCAGGGTTACCGCGAAGACCTGGCGGAAGACGGTTCGAGGCACATGGTGAACCAGATCGAGCGGCTGGTTGCGCAGGTCTAGCCGCTTGTCGCCGCGGATGAGCGTTCCGGCCGGGGATGATCGGAGCCTGCGCTCGACGACCAGGGAGGCCTCGTCCGATGTGCGGACATGGATGCGTCCTCCGGCTTCGGTCGAACCCCAGGGTACATGTGGATTGGTGTCGCGCGAGGCCGGGGAGAAGCCATAGAGCGCCGTGGTCAGAAAGGAGAACAGGGTTGATTTACCTGCCTCATTGGGGCCGAGAATGACGACCAGGTCTCCGAGGGACTCAGTGCCCGTATCGAGATCACTCAGACGCCCGAAGCCGTCGACGCAGATCCGTTCGATCCTCAACGGCGCCCCTCGGTGTCCAGCAGGCGCATCGCGAGTTCTCCCTCCGCTTCGCCCAGCAATGACCGCACGTATCCGGCTATGATGTTCGGATCGTCGCCTACGCTTCTCGCGAGTGATGTCGCATCGAGGTTCTCGAGGGTGAGTCGACCCTCACGGATTTCCGTCGCGAGCCGGAGGGCTTCGCCGAGGATGTCCGTCCGTTGCCGGTGCTCGTCCAGATCGAGCGTCGCGTGCACCCCCTCCGTGGACAACACCACCTCCAGTGCCCCCATCATCGGTGCGAGCTCGGACGCCAGCGTCTCCTGATCCTCGACCGTGCGCAGCTCCGCCCAGAGCGGGCAGGGCCCCTGCAGAACAATGCGTACCATCCATTCGGTGCCCTGGGTCGTCGGGTCCCCCGCACGCTGTCGATTCCATACGTCGAGGCACGCATGCTCGAGGTCGTCCAGAGATCGGACGTCGTCGAGGCGGTCGACCTCGATGGTATCCCATCGCACCGGGGCCAGTGGTCGGAACGAGACGAGCGGCGCTTCTCGGTCCGACAGGTCGACCAGTAAGGCACCGCGGGCACCGGTGTCCGTGTGACTTTTTCCCTGGAGGCTACCGGGGTACCAGATGGGCGGGTCCGCCGACAGCTGTTGGCGGATATGCACGTGCCCGAGGGCCCAGTAGTCGTAGCCGGCGTGGCAGAGCCAGGTCAGTTCCGAGGGCGCATAGGCATGATGATCGCGGGCGCCGAGGGAGGTGTGGACCTGCGTGTGAAGCAATGCGATCTCGGGCAGCTCTCCGGTCGGCACTGGAAGGCCTCGGGACAGGTCATCCGTGACCCGGTCGGTATCGTGCCCGACGCCAGTGACGTAGCCGATCGGTACGCCTCCGTGATCGTGGATCGTGAAGCGCCGGGGAGTCCCGTCAGGCGCGACTCGAACCGCGCTGGACCAGGCCAGTGAGCGCGGACCGGTTGTCGGAGCGCCGGGATCGTGGTTTCCCGTGGCGTAGACGACGGTGATGCCGTGATCGCCGAGTCGCTCGGTCTGCTCAAGAAGGAAGCGCTCCGTCTGGAACGAAAGCCGCTCACCGTCGAAAAGATCGCCGGCGATCAGGAAGGCGTGCACATCTTCGCGAATGGCGAGATCGACTGCGTTGCGGAACGCCTCTCGGGAGGCGTTGCGCAGCCGCTGCCGGACCGTCTCGGATCGTCCGGAGAATGAAGTGTCGAGATGTACGTCGGCGACGTGCAGGAATCGCATGCGCCAAACTAGATCATCGGGCGGGGCGGGGGAATTTCTTGCTGAGCGGACGGGCGCTTCGCGCGGTGTGATCAATTATGTTTCCGGTCAATCGGTTCTTCCGTACCATTCAGTGACCGTCACCCGCACCTCTTGTCGTGCGCGCCGGTGTCCGCCGGCCGCCGGACGAACTACATGAGCGACACTACGGCAGCCGCTCCGAACCGGCTCCGCGAGATCTCGCCCGCGATCAACCAAGTCTGTGACTACCTGAAGTCCAGTCCAGACGGGGCGTCCGAACTCCTCCTCGACTTCGCCCAGCTCTTTTTATCGCGTGCCCCGGATGAACTCCTGACGCACCGAACCACGGGCGATCTCGCATCGATGACGCGGGGCGCGTTCAAGTTCCTCGGGAGCTCGAGGCCGTTCAGAGTCGATGTCGAGGTCGTGAACGCGGACGAAGACGACGAGGAATGGGGTGCACCGGTCACGCTCATCCGAACGAACGTCAGCGAGCGACCGTTCATCATCGATTCGATTCGCGAGTACCTCTCGCTTCAGGACCTGGCGGTCGAGCGGATGGTTTATCCCATTCTCGACGTCGAGCGGGACGCCGAGGGTCAGGTCATCGGGGTTCACCCTCCAGCGGACGGTGGCAACAAGGAGTCCGTCGTCCACTGCGAGGTCGAGCGCGTCGGAGACGCCCAGCGTCTGACCCGTATGCAGGCGGACCTGCGCTCGCGCCTTCAGGACGTCGTGCGAGCCACGGACGATTTCCATCCGATGCTGGGTGCGCTCGATCACGTTGTGGAGTCGGTCCGTGCGAATGCGAACGACCTGCCTGACAGGAAGCACGAGTTCGAGGAGATCGAAGAGTTTCTGGCCTGGCTGAAGAACGGGGGCTTTGTCTTCCTCGGGTATCGTGGCTACGACCTCCTCGGGGGCGAGGACGGGGGTGAACAGGCGATCGTGGTGCAGCCGGGGTCTGGTCTGGGACTACTCCGAAACGAGGGAGACTCACGGTTCGCCGAGCCCGTGCCGATCACAGAACTTTCGCCCGGGATGCGCGAGCTCGCGCTCAAGGGGCCGGTCCTGATCGTCAATAAGACAAACGCCGAATCGACCGTGCATCGTCGCGCCCGGATGGACTATGTCGGGGTGAAGAAGCTGGACGCGACAGGACTTGTGATCGGCGAGCACCGCTTTATCGGGCTTTTCACGTCCAAGACCTACTCTGAGCCGGCCGCCAACATTCCGCTGGTTCGGGACAAGCTTCGCCGGATTCTTGACTCGGAGGGCGTGCCCGAGGGCTCGCACGACTACAAGGAGATCATCACGATCTTCGACTCTCTGCCGAAAGAGGAACTCTTCCTCTCGTCGGCGGAGGAGTTGAGAGACGATGTCCGTGCGGTACTGACCGCGTACAGCGGTCGTAATGTGAGGGTCGTGTTGCGGCAGGATCCTCTGCATCGCGGTATCTCCGTGATGGTGATCCTGCCGCGGGACAGGTTCTCTGGTAGTGTCCGTAAGCAGATCGAGGGCGCGCTGGTCGAGCGATATGACTGCGCGATTCTGAACTATCATCTCGCACTTGGCGTCGGTGACCGGGCCCGTCTGCACTTCTACCTGAGCGCGAGCGAGGAGAGGATCGCGGAGATCCGTACCGAAGACCTCGAGCACGTTGTCGCGTCGATTATTAGAACGTGGGCGGATCGGGTGCGCGAGGGCCTCGAAAAGGTCGTCTCTACCGACGAGGCGCGTGACCTGGCGCAGCGCTATGACGCAGCGATGAGCCGTGAGTATCAGGCCGCGGCGGCTCCGGAGATCGCGGTCGCCGACATCTTTGAGCTCGAGCGTATGGCCCGGGAGAACGTGAGCGTCTCCGTCGGGCTGACGAACCGAGTCGAGGGCGCTGTAGTTGCGGGGGTGACTGGCGCGACCGAGTTGAAACTGTTCCTGAGAGAAGAGCGCCTGGTCCTCTCCGACTTCATGCCGATCCTCGAGGACGCCGGATTGCGGATCATTGCAATGAAGCCCTACGAGGTCAGAGGCAACGGAGCCCCGGACGCGACGATCTACGTGTTCGCCGTCCAGGACCGCGCAGGCGAACTCCTCGATGTCGACAGTCTTGGCGACCTGCTTTCGGATACCCTGCTCGCTGCCCGCGTCGGGGACGTCGTCACCGACCCTCTCAATGCGTTGGTGGTGAGTGCGGAGCTGCACTGGCGCGAGGTCGACGCCCTGCGGGGTCTGGTTGGTTACGCCTTCCAGGCGGGAACCGTACCCAGCCGGACCGCGTTGCCCCACGCCCTCGTAGAGTATCCCGGGATTGCCCGCGAACTTTTCGCGATGTTCCGAATGAAGTTCGACCCGGAGGTGGATGCCACCGCTCAGGAGCGGCTGGCCGCGATCGACGACATTCGCGATGCGTTCCACGGGTCACTCCAGGGTGTGAGCCTGCTCGCCGACGACCGAGCGCTTCGGCGCCTGGAGGAGACCATCTCCCAGACCCTCCGTACGAATTACTACCGCCTCGGCGGCACGACGCCGAGTCAGCGCTCCGGCGGAGTCCCCTACATCTCCTACAAGTTCCTTGTCGGGACCGTGGAGAACTCCCCACCTACCGAACTGCTGTTCGAGGTGTGGGTGCATTCGGCACGGATGGAAGGTGTGCATCTCCGTGGGGCGACGGTGGCCCGCGGCGGGATACGATGGAGTGACCGTCCGGACGACTTCCGTACGGAGATCCTCGGCCTGGTGAACACGCAGATGGTGAAGAATGCCGTCATCGTGCCGGGAGGTTCGAAGGGTGGCTTTGTGACGCGTATCACGCCGTCGGATCCTGAGGAGCGATGGGAGGAGGGGCGTCAGCAATACCAGACCCTCATCCGCGGACTACTCGATGTCACTGACAATCTCGTCGACGGACGAAACGAGAAGCCCGACGCTGTCGTTGCTTACGATCCACCAGATCCTTATCTGGTCGTCGCTGCCGATAAGGGGACCGCGACATTCTCCGATCTCGCAAATTCCGTCTCCGCCGACTACGGGTTCTGGCTTGACGACGCGTTCGCATCGGGTGGCTCGAACGGGTATGACCACAAGGCGGTGGGTATCACCGCTCGAGGTGGCTGGGAGTGCGTGAAGCGTCATTTTCGGGAAAAGGGCAAGGATATCCAGACCGAGCCTTTCACGGTCGCTGGTGTCGGGGACATGAGCGGTGACGTATTCGGCAATGGGATGCTTCTCTCGGAGCAGATCCAACTCGTCGCCGCGTTCGACCACAGGCACGTCTTTATCGATCCGACCCCCGACCCGACGACCAGCTATGTCGAGCGGAAACGGATGTTCGAGCTGGGTCGCTCGAGTTGGGAGGACTACGACCAGAGCCTGCTCAGTGAAGGCGGCATGATCGTGCCTCGGGGTGCCAAGGAGGTCGAACTGAGCCCTCAGGCACTCAAGGCCCTGGGCGTCAAGGACGGTGAGGAACGGCCGACCAACGGCGAGGCGCTCGTTCGTGCGGTGCTGCGCGCCCCCGTGGAGCTGCTCTGGAACGGGGGCATTGGCACCTACGTGAAGTCCGCGATGCAGACGCATGCCGATGCCGGGGACCCGGCGAACGACGCGGTGCGGCTCGATACGGGTGAGCTTCGTTGCGACGTCATCGGGGAGGGCGGCAATCTCGGCCTCACCCAACGGGCTCGCATTGAGTACGCGAATCTTGGCGGTAGGGTCAACACGGACGCCCTCGACAACTCCGGCGGCGTCGACATGTCCGACCATGAGGTCAATCTCAAGATTCTTCTGACCCCGGCCGTGACGTCCGGGATGCTCGAGCAGGACAAGCGAAACCAGCTTTTGGAGACGCTCACCGAGTCCGTGGCCGAGCTGGTGCTCGACAACAACCGCTCTCAGAGCCTTGCTGTCTCACTCGATGAGCGGCGCTCGAAAGAATCGATCGACGAGTTTCGAGACCTGATGCTGTCGCTTGAGAAGGCGGGAGAGCTGGAGCGTGGGGCGGAGCACCTGCCGTCCACGGACGTGTTGATCGAGCGTCGTGAGCGGGGTCAGGGAATGGCTCGCCCCGAGCTTTGTGTACTGCTCGCCTACGCCAAGCTTTCGTTGAAGACTCGCCTCCTGTCGAGCGGACTCCCCGATGATCCGGTGACGGAGAGCTATCTGCTCGGGTACTTCCCACCGAAGGCGATCGCGGCGGCGGGGCAGGAGAACCTGGCTAGTCATCGACTCCGTCGGGAGATCATCACGGCGGAGATCACCAATGACCTCGTCGACCTGATGGGCTCGGCCTTCGTGTCGCGCATGAAGCGAGACACGGGTCGGTCTTCGGAGGACGTGGTGCGCTCGTGGCTGGTAGCGTCCCGGCTGGCGGATCATCGCGTGCTCATGCGCCAGATGGCGCAGCAGGCGCACGCGGTGAGTACGCGGGTCTCGTATCGCTGGCTGTTGGGCCTGGCTCGTGTGCTCGAGCGGACGACGCGATGGGTTCTGCAGAACGTCGACCCCGACGACTCATCGGCCTCGATCGTGGAGCAGAATCTTGCAGGGCTCGCGTCGCTTCGAGAGGCCTTCGGTGATGTCGTCCGCGGCGAGGAGCGGACGCTGTTCGAGGCTCGCGTGCGGGAGATTCAGGAACTAGGCGCCGATGAGGCGTTTTCGCGTCGTCTGATCACGCTTCGCTTCCTGGACCAGCTGCTCGAGGTCCTCGGCATCGGTCGTGAGGTCGAGACCGATCCAATCCCGACTGCGCATGCCTTCTATCAGACGTCGGAGGCCTTCGAGGTGCCATGGCTTCGCCGGAGAAGTTTCGCATCGGCGGGTGATGACCAATGGGAGGTACGCGCGGCGCAGGTGCTATCTGATGACCTGTCGAGGGCACACCGACGCATCACAACCGGTTTGCTGCTCCGTCATGAGGGGGCTGGTGATCAGGGTACCGACTATATGGCCCTGGTGAAGAGCTCAGATCTGGAGCGATTCCGCGACATTCTGGAAGAACTGAAAGCCGAGGAGAGTATTGGACTCGCGGCCGCCTCAGTCGCAGCTCGCGAGCTCGGTGTGCTCGCGGACCGTGTCGCTAGACGACCAGGGCAGGAGGATCGCCGATAGTGCGTTCTCGAGCGGGATTCACGCTCATCGAACTCACCGTTGTCGTGGCGATCGCAGGGGTCGTCCTGGCGATGGGTGCCCTGAGCCTCTCTGATTTCTTTCAGCGGAGTTCTGCGCGCCGTGCCGCCCAGGTTTTTGCAAAGGATCTGGTTACGGCTCGGGACTACGCAGTTCGGGTTCGGGAACCGGTGGTCCTGAGGGTCTACGAAGGCACGCTGTCATATGATGTCGTGTCGCAAGACGGGTTCACCGAGGTGCTACGTCGTCGGTTTGCAGGCTCGTCGGCGGATTTCGAGCTCAGTGAGCTCGAGCTCGACATGTCGGGTGACACTCTGGTATTCAGCTCTCGCGGGCGGATCAATATGAGCGGGGCGCATGGGGCCCTGGGCATCGCGGCGTTCTCGGCAGGAGAGATCACCTACGAGGTACGGTTCAACAGCCTGGGCGCGTCGAAAGTCGACGAGTCGTGAGTACGCCGAATCCTATGCCGCGTTCGGACCGGGCAGATGGGTTTACCCTGATCGAAGTGGTCGGAGCGCTGGTCATCTTCTCTGCAGGCGTGCTGGGACTCATGAACGTCGGCAGTTCCTTGACGACGCAGCTGCGGTACTCAGGGGCACGATCCGAGATCGTGGTCATGGCGAACGAGCGTCTCGACTCGATCGAGTCGATGCCATTCGACTCGATTGTCGCGGGAACGACTCAGAAGTCGATGACGATTCAGGGTTGGGCCTACGAATGCACGGTCACCGTCACCGACCTGACGCCCGTGCTGACGCGCGTCGATGTAACGATCGAACGTCTGGATGGCCTCGGTCCATCTCACGACGTGACCTCGTACACCTCGGCTGTATGGTAGGCGCGCAGAACAGACCTGGGGTGCGGGTCGTGAGAGAGGCTCGTGCCGAGCGATCCGGCTTCACACTCGTGGAGACGCTGATCGCTCTCGTTCTCTCGTCGTTCATGATCGTCCTTGTCAGTCACACCTTTCTCGTGCAGAACGAGTTCTACGCGACCCAGACTCTGCGGGCTGGCGCACAGGACAACGTGCGGTCTGCCACAGAGCTGCTCGCCTCCGAAATTCGCGACGTCGCGGCGGGTGGTGTCGTCGTCGCGGGTGCTCGCACGCTTACGATCCGGTCTCCGATGACGGTCGGCATCCTCTGCGACATCAACGGATCGAGCAACAACGGTGACGTCATGACCCAGGGTGGAGAAGCCGCCGTGGAAACTGACGAAGTTGCTGGCCTCGCATTGCGTATCGGATCGACGTGGTCCTTCGTGAACGCCACGTGGGGGTCGGTAAACGGAAGCGACGCAACGTCGGCCCGAAACTGCTTCAGTAACGGCGCTGATACCGTCGGGGCTCGAGATGATTTTCACCGCCTCACGAACCTGAATACGGTGTTCTCGGAGCTGACCCCGACCCAGGGTGACGCTGTGATGGTCTTCCGAGAGACGACCTTCACCATAAGGCAGTCGCAACTCGATCCCACGACGCTTGCGCTCTACCGCCAGCCCTACAGTGGGAATGCTGTCGAGTTCGCGACGGGAATGGATACGACGGCGCAATTCCAGTTCCGGACCATTGGAGGCTCGTTTGTCGATTCGCTCACGTCCGAGCTGTCGAACGTAGATGCGGTGCGGATCGTTGTAGAGACCCTCGAGCCGGCGCCGACCGGTGGCGCTGACGATGTGCGCTTCGGATGGTCGGTCACCGTACCGCTGAGAAGCGTGCGTTGAGTCGTTCACTGCGCGTTGAAGGCGGTTTTGTGCTGCCTTTCGTCGTCTTTGTTTTGTTTGCCGTCTCCATGGCGGGTGTCACTGGATACATGGTCGTCTCGTCCGAGTTCGCGCTCGCGAAAGGAAACAGTGACGGTGCGGAGGCTCTGACGGTTGCTCGCGCCGGCATCGAACGCTTCGTGGCCGAGCAGCTCGGGACGATGCCGGACACTGTGTCATACGCACTGAGTGACGGAGTCGCAGTGGTGACCGCTCGTAAGGTGCTTTCGCAGGATTCGCTGAGTGACCTCTACTACGTCAAATCCGAGGCGACCGTCACTGACAGGCTTGCCCCCGACGTGCCAGCCAGACGCATCGTTGGTGCGTATGCGACCCACCGCCGCCGCCCGATCCCGCACTATGCTACCGTGATGATCGGGGCCGACCGGATTGACGTGGGAAACGGGGGGGCGGCACACGGACGCGACTACCACAATCTTCCGGACTGCTCAGGCGGAGGCGCCTCGAGGATCACCGGGGTGATCGCTCGCGCTACAGTCACCGAGGGGGACGGCAACGACATCCAGGGCAGTCCTCAGTGGGAAACGTGGTCGGGCGGTTGGTCTGCCATGCTGGATTCGATCCGCGTTCGCTGGGATGTACTGACAGATCCACATTTCCCCGTCGAATTCGAGAACACGATGCCGAATTTTGCGACGCTACCTTCGGACTCTTTCCCTGTCATTCGTTACACCGGCTGGATGGGAACCGGAGCCGTTGGCCGCGGCGTCCTGATCGTCGACGGCGTTTTTGATCCGTGGTCTTCGTTCAGTTGGGACGGGATCATTCTGGCGGGCCATGTCGACGATATCGTTCAGGGCGAGATCGACGGGATCCTCGTCGGGGGACTGAACGGTCCAAATATGTACTCAACGATCGACTTCCGGACGGACGCGAATTACCACTCGTGTTTCGTCTATGCGGCCAACGAGTCGTTGTCGTACCTCGAGCTCATGCCGAATACCATCCATGAGGTGTTCTAGGGCGCCACGTCGATCGTGCCTGATTGATTGTGCGTGACGCTTCACTCCTCCAAGTGCGAGAACCGAACCTTGTGACGCCGGGGCTCCCCGTGCGCGGGACCGGGGCGTGTCGTGGTCTCTTGCTTGCGCGGGTCTTGGGGCCGCGCCCATTCTACCGCCGCCTCTCAAGGAGAGTCGTGCATGCAGCCGACGAACGCGCGGGATCCGCAGTACTACCACAAGGTTGTGGACTGCCAATAGGCCTGCCCCGCACACACGAACGTGCCAGAGTACATCCGGCTGATCGCGGCCGGCCGGTTCACGGAATCGTACCTGCTCAATCGTGAGTCCAACGTCTTTCCGGGCATTCTGGGACGCACGTGTGACCGCCCGTGCGAGCCCGCGTGCCGAAGGACGCGGGTCGAGGACGAGCCCGTGGCGATCTGCCGGCTGAAGCGCGTGGCCTCGGACCTCCGGGGCGACGTGTCAGATGCCCTGCCGCAGGCGCCGACCGAGAAGAACGGGAAGAAGATTGCGCTCGTCGGCGCGGGACCTGCCTCGCTCACGGTCGCTAACGATCTCATGCCGCTCGGCTACGAGGTTACGATCTTTGAGGCTCTGCCGAAGGCGGGTGGTCTCATGCGTACGAACATTCCTTCCTTCCGGCTGCCTGTGCGCGTGCTGGAGGAAGAAATCGACTACGTCCTCCGTATGGGTGTCGACATCAAGTACGACCATCCAGTCGAGTCAATGAAAGAGCTGCTGGATAGCGGCGAATTTGATGCGGTGTTCGTTGGCACGGGCGCGCCAAAGGGAAAAGAGTTGAACATCCCGGGCCGTGAAGAGGCCGACGCCAACATCCACATCGGGATCGAGTGGCTGGAGTCGATTCACTTCGGGCATATCGATACGGTCGGAGAGCGTGTCCTGGTGATCGGTGTGGGGAATACTGCGATGGACTGCTGCCGAAGTTCGAAGCGCCTTGGCGGCAAGGACATCAAGGTCATGGCGCGAAAGACCCGTCCCCATTTCAAAGCGTCCCCGTGGGAGCTGGAGGACACCGAAGACGAGCAGATCGAGATCCTGGTCAACCACTCGCCGGCGAGCTTCGTACTCGAAGATGGACGTCTCGCAGGGATGATGTTCGACATCGTGGAGTGGAATGAAAACGAGAAAGGGCGCCTCGTCAGTACGAAACTCGACGAGGTGTTCTTGCCTGCCGACGACGTCGTGCTGGCCATCGGCCAGGACAATGCGTTCCCGTGGATCGAGCGAGACATCGGAATCGAGTTTGGTGAGTGGGACATGCCGGTTGTAGACCGCTCGACGTTTATGACCACCCGTGCGGGTGTCTTCGTGGGTGGAGACGCAGCGTGGGGACCGGAGAACATCATCTGGGCCGTCGAACATGGGCATCAGGCTGCCATCTCGATCCACAACTTCTGTGAGGGTAAGTCGGTCACAGAGCGCCCCCCTTATGGCATGAACCTCGTCTCGACGAAGATGGGGCTTCATGAGTGGCGCTACTCGAACGACTACGATCCGAATCTCCGTACGGAGATGCGCTATGAGGAACTCGAGAAGCGACTCGCCGACATGATGGTCGAGGCTGAGCTGGGCTTCGATCCGGCGCAGGCCGCGCGAGAGGTCGAACGCTGCCTCAACTGTGACATCCAGACCGACTTTACGGCAAAGCTGTGCATCGAGTGTGATGCCTGTGTGGACGTCTGCCCCGTCCTCTGCCTCACCATCGCGCCCGGCGGTGACGAGGACGACCTGCGGGGTCGCCTGACTGCCCCGGCAGAAAACCGGGATCAGGCGCTCTACGCTTCGGAAGCACTGCCCCAGACTGGGCGCATCATGGTCAAGGACGAAGATCTGTGCGTGCACTGTGGGCTGTGCGCTGAACGATGCCCAACGGCGGCGTGGGACATGATGCAGTTCGACCTCCTGAACCCTCACGCAGGGACCGAATCTTGGCCGACCACGGCGATCACGGTGTAAACGACTTCGCGTTCAAGGTCGCGACCGTCAACGGGACCGGCTCGGCCAGCGCGAACGGTCTGCTGCTACAGGCGCTATTCCGGATGGGGATCCCGGTGACGGGAAAGAATGTTTTCCCATCGAACATTCAGGGGTTGCCCACCTGGTACGAGATCCGGGTGAACAAGGACGGGTACACCGCCCGAAGCCCTGACTTCCAGCTCGTCGTGGCGATGAATCCACAGAGCTATGCGCGCGACATCGAGGACGTCGCATCGGGCGGCTGGATCCTCTACGACAGCACGCGGAAGCTCGATGACGAGTTCCGCCGCGATGACGTCAGCTTCATCGGTGTGCCGCTTGCGGACATGTGCGTGGAGAATTTCGAGGGGTCGCGCACGCGCATCCTCATGAAAAACATCACGTATGTCGGTGCGCTGGTCGCGCTACTCGACATCGATATGGACATCGTGAAGGGAATGCTGCAACAGAAGTTCTCGAACAAGCAGCACCTCATGGACGCCAACTTCCAGGCGATCGAGATGGGGCACGCGTACGTGCAGGAGCACTACGACTGCCCACTTCCGATCCGTCTCGAGGGCATGAACGCGACTGCCGACCACGTGATGATCAATGGCAATACTGCAGCCGCGCTCGGGTGTGTGTATGCCGGCGCCACAGTGGGAGCCTGGTACCCGATCACGCCGTCGACGTCACTCATGGACGGGTTCAGTCAGTATTGCGCCCGTCTCCGTGTCGATCCGCAGTCGGGCAAGAACAACTACTGCGTGATCCAGGCGGAAGACGAGCTTGCCGCCGCGGGTATGGTCATCGGAGCCTCCTGGATGGGTGCGCGAGCCTTCACGCCCACGAGTGGGCCGGGCATCTCGCTCATGAGCGAGTTCATTGGTCTCGCCTATTACGCCGAGATCCCGGGCGTCTTCTTCAATGTTCAGCGCACCGGGCCCTCGACGGGTATGCCTACTCGTACACAACAGGGCGATCTGATGATGTGCACGTACGCATCGCATGGTGACACGAAACACATCGCGCTGTTTCCCGCGGACCCGAAAGAGTGCTTCGAGTTCGCCGTTGCGGCCTTCGACCTCGCGGAGCGTTTTCAGACACCGACGTTCGTAGTATCCGACCTCGACATCGGCATGAACGACTGGATGATCCCTCGCCTGGAGTGGGATGACAGTTATGTGCCTGACCGAGGCAAGGTTCTGTCGGCCGAAGAACTCGAGGCAGCCGAGTCGTTCTACCGCTACCTGGACGTAGATGGTGATCACGTTGCGTACCGGACGCTGCCGGGTGTGCACCCGAAGGGAGCCTACTTCACGCGCGGCTCCGGGCATGACAAGTATGGCCGTTACACGGAGGGTTCGACGGAGTACATGGAGGTCGTCGACCGGCTGCTGGCCAAGGTCGAGTCGGCTGGCGATCACGTTCCAGCACCTGAGGTACATCAGGGCAGTCAGCCCACCGAATGGGGGTTGATCTCCCTTGGCGGGTGCCACTGGGCGGTGCTCGAGGCCCGTGATGATCTCGCAGAGCAGGGCATCGCCATGGACTACCTGCGGGTCCGCGGCTTCCCCTTCAACGAGACGGTGGAGCGCTTTCTCGAGGAGCACGATCGGGTGGTGGTG
>JAKMDG010000250.1 GCA_022428035.1 Longimicrobiales bacterium | reverse complement strand
GCGATCTCTCAGACCGATCCCGATCTTGTCTGGGTCGGGGCCGGTGAGTCGAACAACCGGCAGACGACCTCGTGGGGCGGTGGGATCTACAAGTCGACGGACGGGGGTCAGACCTTCGAACTCATGGGGCTCGAGAACTCGCGCCACATCAACCGCATCCTGATCGATCCACGAAACAGCGATGTGGTCCTCGTTGCTGCGACCGGGCCGCTCTTCGGCTCGGGAGGGGACCGCGGTGTCTTCAAGACGACCGATGGTGGTGAGAACTGGACCCAGGTGCTTGGGGTCGATGACGATACCGGTGCGAATGCACTTGTGCGCTCAGGGACCAACCTGAACACGCTGTATGCGTCGACCTACCAGCGTCGCCGCCACGCATGCTGCATGAATGGTGGAGGGCCTGGCAGCGGGATCTGGAAGTCGACGGATGGCGGGGACAACTGGCTCCGGGTGACCGGTGGTGGTTTGCCGGATGGCCCACTCGGCCGCATCGAAGTCGATGTATACGGCCTTGATGATCAGATCGTGTATGCCCTGATCGAGGGTCCGCGTTTTGCGGGCAACGGCGGTGACGCCGCGGAGGGTGACGAGGAAGAGGTCCAGAACCTCAACGGTCTGTATCGCTCTCAGGACGGAGGCTCCACCTGGGAGCTCATGAGCAACACGAATCCGCGGCCGATGTACTTCAGCCAGGTTCGCGTCGATCCCGCCGACCCGGATCGGGTGTACATGGGCGGTGTCGGACTGCACCTGACCATCGATGGGGGTGAGACCTTCGCGACGGACGCGGCGCGTCTCACGCACGACGACGTGCACGCCATCTGGATCAACCCGGCCAATCCGGATCATGTCCTGATCGGGAACGATGGGGGGCTCGCCGTCTCCTGGGACGCCAGTCGCACCTGGGGCTTTCTGCCGAACCTCCCGGTCGGGCTCTTCTACCATGTGAACTACGACATGCAGCGCCCGTTCAATGTCTGTGGCGGCATGCAGGACAACTACAGCTGGTGCGGCCCGAGTGCGACACGCCAGAACGTCGGGATCACCAACGACGACTGGTACCAGGTGCGTGGGGGCGACGGCTTCGTCGCGATGCCGGACCTCAGAAATCCGCGAATTGTCTACGCGGAGTCTCAGGGCGGGAACATGGTTCGCCGTGACATCGTGACGGGCGAGTCGAAGAGCATTCGGCCGTCCGCTACAAACGTGGTAAACCACGAGGAAGGGGTGAGCTACCGCTGGCACTGGGATACGCCGTTCATCCGCTCCCCAAATGATCCGGGCGTGCTCATCGCAGCAGCGCAGAAGGTCTTTCGGTCGTCGGATCGTGGTGACTCGTGGACTGCGATCAGCCCGGACCTGTCTTCTGGTGCCGACCGCGACACGATCACGACGATGGGTGTCGTGAACAGTGAGGTGACCATCTCACGTAACGACGGCATCTCGAACTGGCCGACGCTTGTCTCCCTTGCCGAATCCCCTGTCTCGGCCGGGGTCTACTATACGGGTGGAGACGACGGGACAGTTCACGTGTCCCGCGATGGTGGCGGGTCGTGGGAGAGCCTCGGCGACCGTCTTTCCGGAGCGCCGCACATGGGGTGGGTCTCCGAGGTTGTGCCGTCTGGATTCGAGGCGGGACGCGTCTACGTGACGATCGACAACCACCTCAACAACGACTACGACCCGTACGTTTGGGTGAGTGAGGACTATGGCGCGACGTTCCGCTCGATCACGGATGGCTTGCAGGGTGAGAACATCCGGACGCTGACAGAGGATCACCGGAATCCCGATGTCCTCTATGCGGGAACCGAGACGGGCGTCTTCCTCACGCTCGATCGTGGAAACAGTTGGCGCCGGCTGCGTGCGAACCTGCCGACCGTTCGTGTCGACGAGATCACACTGCACGAACGCGACAACGCGATGATCGTGGCTACGCATGGACGAGCGCTGTTCATCCTGGACCATCTGGAACCGATCCAGCAGTACGAGTCGGCACGGATGGAGAATGCTCAGCTGTTCAGCATCCCGACGGCCTTGCAGTTCAAGCGTATGGACGATCGCAATGACGAGTTCTGGGGCCACCAGTACTTCGTCGGTGAGAATCCACCGGCCGAGGCCCTCGTTCAGTACTACCTGGACGACGGCGTCGAAGAGCTTTCGCTGCGCATCTCGGATGCGTCGGGGAACGTGGTTCGTGAATTGATCGCTCCGGAGAGTCGAAGGCAGTCGGGGATTCGTACAATGTGCTGGGATCAGCGTGTGGAGCCTGTCATGAGCGGCCCGGCGGGTGGCTTCGGCGGTTTTGGTCGAGGTGGAGGCAACGCCGAGATCGAGGGTGTGCCGACACCAGCTCCAGCGCCGGGCTACCTGTCCCGTGACCTGTGCGAGACGGAAGAAGACGGGCCGAGCGGAGACGCTGGGCCCTTTGTGACCCCGGGTATGTACCAGGTCGCACTGGTCGTCGATGGTGAGGTCGTCGACACCGAGTCGATGACGATTGTCATGGACTCCGAGGTCGAGCTGACCGGGGCCGAGCGTGTGGCATATGACAATGTGGCCAATGACCTGCATGAGCTGCAGCGTCGGGGCCAGCACATCGCGAACATCCTGGGAGCGCTGCACGACGAAGTGACCGCGGTCGTTGCACAACTCGAAGGTGAGGACGTCGCCGCAGACCTCCAAGGTGATTTTGAGTCGTTCCAGGAGGCATGGGACGAGCTGCGTGTGAAGTTTGGTGTTCCGAGGCAGCAGGGTGGGCGCCGTTTCGGGGGTGGTGGCGCGAACCCGGCCAACGTCTTTGGTCACGTCAGCGGATTGAAGGACGAAATCCTCTCGTTCTGGGAGCCGCCGAGCGATGCGCTCATCGATCGTTACTACGCTGCGAAGCCCGCGCTCGAGTATGCGATGGTCGAGGCGGAGGAGATGCTCGAGCGTGCTCGTGCGATCGCCGAGCGGCTCGACGATGCCGGGATTTCGATGAACGTACCCGAGGGGCACTAGAGGATGTGCATCCCCTCCCCACCCCGTGTAACCGAAAACTCTGACGCCGGACCTCGCCATGCCTCGTAGATCTACGCTTCCTGGACTCCTCGTCCTCGCCCTGTTTGCCGCACTCCCCGCACCCGTCTCCGCGTTTCAGCAGGACCAGGAACAGGAAGAAGAACAGGAGGCGGAAGAGACGACCTACTCGGACGTGATCACCGATGAGGCGATCACCACCGAAGGCCTCTTTGATACGCACATGATCGGGACGGATCTCTTCTACGAGATTCCGCTCGCGATGATGGATCGCGAGATGCTCCTGCTGAGTCGAATTGCCCGGACCCCGGACGGGGCCGGCTATGGCGGCTCGAAGTCGAATACTTCGACAGTCCGCTGGGAACGTGACGGTGACCGTGTCCGGCTGCGCCTTGTCAGCTACGACAACGTCGCGGGCGACTCCACGACCATCGCCGCAGCAGTTCGAAACTCGAACTTCGAACCGATCATCATGGCGTTCGACGTGGAGGTCATGTCTGAAGACTCCAGCGCGGTCGTCGTGAATGTCACAGACCTCTTCACGGAGGACGTGGCGATGCTCGGGCTGCAGAAGCGCCGCCGCTCGACGTACGGGGTCCGGCGCGTGGACTCGGATCGCACGTACATCGTCCGCGCGAACGCCTTCCCTCGGAACGTCGAGGTGCGCCGCGTACTGACCTACGATGCGACGGATGCGCCGTCGAACGAGGCGAGCAACACGCTCTCCATGGAGATGCACCATTCTTTACTCGTCCTTCCGGACGATCCGATCGAGCCACGCCTCTGCGACGAAAGGGTCGGCTTCTTCAGCACGCGGCAGACGGACTACGGACTCGACACCCAGCGTGCGGTGGAGACGTGCTACGTGACGCGCTGGCGCCTCGAGCCGAGTGACCCCGTGGCGTATGCGCGTGGCGATGTCGTCGATCCTGTCCAGCCGATTATCTACTACATCGACCCGGCGACACCGGAGAAGTGGGTCCCCTACCTTAAGCAGGGTGTGGAAG
>JAKMDG010000139.1 GCA_022428035.1 Longimicrobiales bacterium | reverse complement strand
GGCCTCGCTGGACGACCTCGATCTCTTCGCCGTCGCCGGCCGGCGCTCCGCCTACGTGTCACCGGCCCTGCCCGTGACGGTGACGGACGGCGTGCTGGACGTCCAGTTCGACGGCGTCGTGGCCCAGGCGCTCGTCAGCGCGCTGGAGGTGCGCTCCGTCGCGGTGCTCTCGAGCCCCACGGCCTCACTGCAGTTCGGGACGGTCGACCAGGGCACCAGCGTCACGCTCGACGTCGAGTTCCAGAACGACGGCCTCCACAGCGCCACACTCGACCGCCTGACGTTCCGTGTCGGCACCCTGGGTGACGGCACGGACTTCAGCGTGGACTGGGACGGGGTCTCGCACGTGGGCGACGTGCAGACGGTGGTTCGGTTCCCGGACATCGAGCTCCTTCCTGGCAGCACGACGGTTCCGGTGACCTTCAGTCCGACCGTGCACGAGGACCACGAGATCACGCTCGAGTTCGAGGCCACGGAGATCGGCGAGATGTTCGATTTCACCGCGCTCGGTACCGGTGGTGCCGAGGCCGGCTGGGGATTCCTCCATCCGGTCCCCGACTTCGACCCGCAATTCGTCGTCGACTACGACCAGGACGGGGCCGAACTCGTCAACCTCCTCGGGGGTGAGTCCCACACTCACGAGCCCGGCCAGACGTTGATTTCCTACGAGTGGTCGGTGGATGGTCTGCCGGTGGCCACGACCGTGGACACCACGCAGTCGCTGGGTCTGGGGGAGAGCCTCGTCGCGCTGACGATCGGCGACGACAACAGCCCGCAGGGATTCGCGACGGACAGCCGCGCCATCACGGTGCACCCCGTGGATCGGGTGCCGGGCGTCCTGGTCCGTTATTACGACGGGGCCACCGCGGGCGAGGTGTCCTTGCTGGACTCCGTCCCCGCGAACGCAGCGCACGTCGATCGCAGCGCGCAGCTGGCCGTGCAGCCAGGCGAGGGTACCGTTGGAGGGTCCCCGTTCACGGAGCACGTCATGCTCACCATGACGGGGCAGTTCGAGCTCCAGTCTTCGCGCGACGTCGAGCTTCTCCCCACCGGTGGCAATGGCCACCGCCTCTTCCTCGACGGCAACGCGGTCACCGGGACGGTGAATCTGGGCGCGGGCGTCCACACCGTCGAGGTTCGCTTCGCCGTCACCTCCCTCGCTGATCTGCCCGTCAGCGTGGGCTTCATCGAGAACGGGGCGCCGGCGGTGGACATCGATGGTGCCCTCGTCCACGACGAGCGTGCGGTGCAGCCGATCATTCATGCCATGCCGACGATCGGAACCGATCTCGGCGGTAATCGGGTGGTGATCGCGGGCTTCGGCTTCTTCCCCGAGAGCGGCACGGTCGTGCACTGGGGCGCCACGGACATCACCTCCACTCAGTTCGACGAGTGGCGCGGCGAGTCGATCACGCTCACGACGCCTCCAGGAACGGGGACGATCCAGGTGACCGTCGAGACGCCGAACGGGATCAGCAACCCGATCGACTTCTTCTATTCACCGTCGGGGCCGATCCCGGTTCGCTTCGATCTCCTGACGGATCGAGAGCTGTCGCTGCCCTCCGTCACTTCAGGCACCTTCGGGCCGGACGGGAAGCTGTACGTGTCCAAGCTCACCGGCGAGATCCACGTGATCACGTTCGACGAGGACTACAACGTCATCTCCGTGGAGACGAAGGTCGGCGTCAGCGGGTTGACCAATCACGACACCCTGTCGCTCGCCTTCAACCCGTTCGACGTCTTCGATCCCCAGGATCCGACGTCGTTGAGGCTCTACGTCGGGCACGGCGAGCAGTTCCAGAACGGTGGCGGCGCGTTCACCGGACCGTCGTACTTCACGGGGCAGATCTCGGTCCTGACCGGGCCGGACTTCGACGTCCCTGCGCCGCTGATCACGCAGCTTCCGGTCTCCAACCACGACCACTCGATCGACGGTATGACCTTCGACGAGAACGGCGACCTGATCGTGAGCGTGGGCGGGAACACCAACGCTGGCGTCAAGTGGCCTCTGCTCGGTGATGTCCCGGAGTCGCCGCTCTCCGGCGCGGTTCTGCGCGCGAGGATCTCCCGGAGCGGGTTCAACGGCGCCATCGCGTACGTGGACTCCGTGACCCAGGTGCCCGTCGACGACCAGGTGCTGGGAGGACAGGTGGACGTCGTGGACGGCGTCGACATCGAGGTTCTGGCGAGCGGCATGAGGCATGCCTACGACCTGGTGCTGCACACCAACGGCTACGTCTACTCGACGGACAATGGCCCCAACAGCGGCTACGGGCCGGCATCCACCGGGCTGACCACGGATGGAGGGCCGGTTCATCCCTACGAGGACGACGAGCTGAACCTCGTGGAGCCCGGGATGTACTACGGATCGGCGAACCGTGCACGTGGGCGATACGACGCGCGCCAGCTGCTCTACCGCCCGCCCGGTGATGCGTCGATTCCCGGTGCGTACAGGCGCCCCATGACGCTCCTCGATTCCTCCACGAACGGGATCGACGAGTACCGCGCGACCGCGTTCAACTCCGCGATGCGGGGAGATCTGATCGCGATGAAGTGGAACTCGGGCGTGTACCGGGTCGAGCTCTCGAGCGATGGGCGGGAAGTCACGAACAAGACGCTCTACTCCAGTAGCAGCAATCAGAACCACCTGCCCAACAGGGGCCTCGACGTCCTGTCGGGGCCGGGCGGGGCGATCGTGGCCGTGGACTACTCCCTGGGCAAGGTGCGGGTCCAGGTGCCCGATGACATCGCTGCGCTCGGGCTGACCCCGTACGACATCTTCCCGTGGCGTGCTCCGGCGACCGGCGGCCAGCCCTTCGTGATCGGCGGCTCCGGCTTCGGCACGAATCAATCCCAGGTGTCCGTGTCCATCGGCGGCGTCCCGGCGACGATCACGTCGGTGTCCGACAAACGGATCTCGGGCATCCTTCCCCCGAGCAGCACGGGGCTGGCGAGTGAACTCCTCGACGTCGTCGTGACGGTGGGGA
>JAKMDG010000105.1 GCA_022428035.1 Longimicrobiales bacterium | reverse complement strand
GCGACCAGTGCGAATCGCCCCCCGCTCTCACTCGCGGACATTGTTGCTGATCCGGACGCCCAGGGGCTGGCAGGGATCACGATCGGTGTGCCTGCGGAGTACTTCCCGGACACACTCGACACCGAGGTCCGTAGCCGTACGGACCGGGCACTCTACCACCTCCGTGCCGCGGGGGCGACGGTTCGTGAGGTCACCCTGCCGAATACCGATCTGGCCGTGCCGTGCTATTACGTGCTCGCTCCGGCAGAGGCCTCGAGCAACCTTGCCCGTTTTGATGGTGTTCGATTCGGTCAACGGGTTTCGGCCGGGTCGTTGCTCGAGATGTACCAGGCGACCCGCGGCCAGGGGATGGGCCTCGAAGTGAAGCGCCGCATCATGCTCGGCACCTTCGCACTCTCTGCTGGCTACTACGATGCGTACTACGGCACGGCGCAACGGGCCCGAGTGGACATCCGCGCGGACTTCGAGCGCGTCTTTGGACAGGGGGTGGATCTGATCTTCACGCCCACCACGCCCTCTCCCGCCTTTCGGATCGGTGAAAAGATCGACGATCCGCTGGCGATGTACCGGCAGGACATCTTTACGACGCCCGCCAGCCTGGCGGGGATCCCCGCCATGTCCGTACCGATCGGGTCCGTGCAGGGCTTGCCTGTTGGCGGGCAGCTCCTCGCTCCCTGGTGGGAAGAGGTGACGATGATCCAGGCCGCGCGTGTGCTCGAGGCTACGATGAACGCCTCATGACCGCCTGGCAGCCGGTCGTCGGGATCGAGCTGCATGCGCAGCTCGGGACCGGGCGGAAGCTCTTCTGCGCTGATCGTGCCGTCTTCGGGGCCGCTCCAAACACACACGTGTGCCCGGTGTGCCTCGGTCTGCCCGGAGCGCTCCCGACCCTTGATGCCGATGCCGTACGCCTCGCGATTCGGACCGCCCTGGCGCTCGAGTGTACGGTCCATGATCGATCCGTCTGGGCCCGGAAGAACTACTTCTACCCAGACCTGCCCAAGGGATATCAGATCACGCAGTTCGAAGAGCCGCTGGCAACTTCAGGGAGCGTCGAGTTCGACAGCAGCGATGGACCCGCCGTCGTCCGGATCCACCGGATTCATATGGAGGAGGACGCCGGTAAGTCAGTGCACGACCGGATCGCGGGTGCGAGCGCGGTCGATCTGAACCGGGCCGGAATCCCACTCGTGGAGATCGTGACGGAACCGGACCTTCATGAACCCGCCGATGTCCGCGCGTTTCTTCAGACGCTCAAGCGGATCCTGGAGTACGCGGACGTAGGTGACTGCTCCATGGAGGAGGGAAGTCTGCGGGTGGACGCGAATGTCTCGATCCGGCGTACGGGCGACACGGGGCTCAACACGAAGACCGAGATCAAGAACGTCAATTCCTTCGCTGGGGTCGAACGGGCGATCCAGCTCGAGATCGCGCGCCAGATCGAGGTCGTCGAGTCCGGTGCAGCCGTCCGCTCGGAGACATTGCTCTGGGATGATCACCGCGGCGTTCTGCGCTTCATGCGAGCCAAAGAGGACAGCCACGATTATCGGTATTTCCCCGAGCCGGACCTACGCCCGCTGCGGCTGAGCGCAGATCTGATCGCGTCTGAGCGTGACGCCTTGCCCGAGCTCCCGCGTGCGCGGGCCACGCGTTTTCGCAAAGCACTCGGACTCTCTGCGTACGCCGCTGACGTGCTTACGCAGACTGCGGACGGGGCGGACTACTTCGAAGCGGTTGCAAACGGCTGCAACGATGCGCAGTCGGCTGCGAACTGGGTGATGGGTCCGGTTCAGGCTCTGATGAAGGAGCACGGGAGCGCGGCAGGTGACTTCGGCATCTGTCCGGACAGGATCGTCGAACTACTTGAACTCCTGGACGCCGCTACGATCTCCGACGCGATCGCGAAGAAGGTCCTGCGGTGGATGCTGGAGGAATCGAAGGCTGCTGGCACGATCGTCTCCGAGCGCGGGCTTGAACAGGTTCGTGATACCGCTCTTCTGGTCGATTGGATCGAGGAGGTCCTGGCAGCCCACCCGGGTGAAGTCGAGCGCTACCTTGATGGCGAGGCGAAGCTGGTCGGGTTCTTCGTCGGTCGAGTCATGGGACGATCAGGCGGCCGGGCAGACCCTCGTCAGGTCAACGCGCTGCTTCGGGATCGTCTGAGGGCCTGAACGGGGGTAGGGTACGTCCGGCCGCGGTCTCTGAACTGATCCCCGATGCGAATTCCGGGTCGTTGATCTGAGGCCAGTACACCAGCGGCTCGTCGGGGAAGCCGAAGAACGCGTCTGCCATCTCGGCCAGTACCTCTGGATGATCCGCCGTGTGATCGGACATCGCTCTCCGTCTGACCTTCTTCGCGAGCTTCAGGTTCAGATCTCCCACCGGATCGAGCTGGGCCGCAGCCGAGCGCTCCCGGTCACCGAGGTAGCCGATGATGTGCTCGAACGAGCGCTCGAAGTACTGATCGACGACAGGATTAGGCAGATCGAACCGTGAGTTCGCGAGGACCTGGCCAAAAACCTGCTGCCATCGTTCGTGCCCCTGGAAGCGGATCATGCCCCGGAAAATGCGCCGGTTGGTGCCGAAGCTGAACACGGTTCGGCTCAAAACGTCATCGAAGAGCGCATCGGCCGCACTGTGGTCGTGATCCACGACCACGTGCCGGGCCAGATTGAGGAAGTCTTCGCCCACATGCATGTCCATACGGTGCTCCCAGTATGTGTGGCCCAGCGCCTGGGTTGTATTGGTAAGGAGGAGCTGGCGGGGCACGAAGGTGTTGTGCGCCACCGTGTCGGCGGCGAGGTGGGACAGGTAGCCGAGCCCGACGGCCGCGAGTCGTTCGGACCCCGCTGTCTGGAAGATCTCCTCTCCGATGTGCCAGTTATGGCAGTGCCTGCCTTCGGGGACGTATTTCTTTGCGAACGAAATGTCTGCCGCGACTGATCCGTATAGGTAGTGCAGGGGGTAGCGCTCGAGGAGCGCTCGGACAGCCGGGGGTACGAGGTACAGCGAGCTGAGTACCGCTTCACCCAGGGCGACGTGTGTAGCCGGACCCCAAGCGAGGGCAGGCTCCGGGGCGAGCAACAGCCACCCCGTCGCGATTGCGAACGCAGACAGCAGCACGCGGCCGAGGGCCACGGTTGATCAGGCCCCGTTGTCCACAGGCGACCCTACAGGCTCGGTGGGCTGGTCCTCTGGCGGGTCCGAGTCGGACTGAACGAACTCGTCCTGCGGGGACTGCGCCGACTCCTCGTCGCGATCGTCTTCGTCGAGGTTCGGGGCGCCTGGGTTGTTATGGAGGTGAGGAGAGGCGATCTGACGCGCCCCGGCCTTTACACCGCGGACGGTTGACGCCGTATCGAGGAAGATCTCCTCAGCTTCCCCCTGAACGACCTCCATGAGAGCGTTGAAGTCCTCAATGCGGTCTTCCATGTGCTCGGAGGCTTGGTGGAGGCGGTCGGAAAGTGCGCGAACGGACGAGTTTAAACGCTCGACGTCCGTACGCAGGGCCTGAGTGATGAACTCGAGGTTGTCCGAGATGAGTTTCGCGCGATCAGAGACGGGGCCGATGTTCTCCTGTGCGAGACCTTTCATGTCGCCAAGGAGACGGTTGAGCCGCAGAAACACGGACAGTGCGACCAAGACGAGAACAAGCAGCCCGACGGCGATCACGATCGACGCCACATCGGAAAGTGTGGCCAGCGTCGTGCCACTGGCGGCGGCCTGAGCGAGATTCAGTGGAGTCATTCCCATGTCTCCAAGATAATGCCCCCCAGCGTCTTCGTCTCGCTGAGCGCGGGCACTTCGGCACGCATCGTGCAATTCCGGGGGTTCGGAGGCCGGAGGTTCGATCGGTCTCGCTTCCACTGAATTGGCCACTTGGCTCTGAGGTGCTCGATGGTGCGGTTGGCGAGGGATATGGGGTCCGGGTATGTTCCGTCTTCCGCGGCCCGGCCGTCGGCCGAGACAGGCCACAGCCGCGTCGCCCCCTTCTCACCGCGCTTTCAGGACGCCATGGGGACCTTCGTGGTCGAGGGTGGGCACCGGCTCGAGGGCCGGATACGCCCAGCAGGGAACAAGAACGCTGCGCTTCCTTGTCTCGCAGCGGCCGTACTCTGTCCAGAGCCGGTTTCCTACGAAAACGTCCCGCGTATCCGGGACGTGCTCACCTTCCTGATGATCATCGAGGCTCTGGGAGCCGAGGTCACCTGGTCGGGGGACAACGAGGTGACCATCGACGCCGGCGGTGTGCGTACCG
>JAKMDG010000238.1 GCA_022428035.1 Longimicrobiales bacterium | reverse complement strand
GGATCAGAAAGCGTCGGGGCACATCGTTCTGATCGACGGGCATGTCGTGCACACTGACATCCACCCGACGCTCGCCGAGCAGGGTGTCGTTCTCGACTCGCTTCACGATGCGCTCGATTCGCATCCGGAGCTCGTCCAGAAGCACCTGGGCAGTGTGGTACCGGCGGAAGACGGAAAGTTCGAGGCGCTCAACATGGCGCTCTGGGCTGACGGTATTTTCGTGTACGTCCCGGCGAATGTTCGCCTCGATATGCCGATTCGTGTGACGCGATGGATCAGCGAGGCCGGAGCGGCCTACTTCAGCCGTGTACTGATTGTGGCTGATCCGCGCAGCCAGGTCTCGTACGTCGACGAAATCGTCTCGGAAGACTTCGACACGCAGACGCTTACCTCATCCACGGTCGAATTGGTCGCCGGTGACGGAGCGGTGGTCCAGTACGTAAAGGTGCAGCGGGCCGGTCGAGGAACGTTCGTGCAGTCCGCGCAGCGGACCCTCGCCCAGCGCGACGCTCGTATCGACACGCTCAACGTCGGACTCGGGGCGTCGGTCCACCGTGTGGACCTGAATGCGAAGCTGCTCGGCCCCGGAGCCAATTCAGAGATGCTCGGTCTGTACTTCGGAGACGGAGACCAGCACTTCGACTTCAATACGAGTCAGGACCACACCGAGCCGAACACGGGTAGCGACCTTCTGTACAAGGGCGCGCTGGACGGCAACAGCCGTGCGGTGTTCCGAGGCGTCATCCGCGTATTCCCTGACGCGCAGCGGACCGATGCGTACCAGACCAATCGCAACCTGCTGCTCTCACCCGGCGCTCGGGCGGACTCACTTCCAAACCTCGAGATCGAGGCGGATGACGTGAAGTGTTCGCACGGTGCGACGATCGGTGAACTCGACGCCGAGGCCAAGTTCTATCTGATGAGCCGTGGACTGGATCAGGTGCAAGCGGAGCGCCTCGTCGTGCTCGGGTTTCTGGGTGAAGTTCTGGCCAAGCTTCCGCTCGGCGGGGTTGTCGATAAGGTGACCGGCGTCATCGAAGAGAAGCTCAGCCAGGGAGGGTGAGAGCATCATGCCGAACTGGGTGAAAGTCGCGGCCGACGGTGACTGCGCCGTCGGCATGCTCAAGGGAGTCATGGCCGACGGAGTGCCCGTCGTGCTTGCGAACGTCGAGGGTTCGATCTGCGCGCTCAAGGACCAGTGCTCGCACGAAGATTACCCGCTGTCGGACGGAGAACTCGAGGGCAATGAAGTCGTGTGCCTGTACCATGGTGCACGTTTCGACGCCTGTTCTGGGGCTCGAAAGACGCTCCCTGCAATTCGACCTGTTCAATCGTTCCCGGTCGAGATTCGGGACGGAGAAATTTTCGTCGACGTTGGGTAGCCGTCATCTTGCCCGGCGGTGACGATTGGGGATTCAGAAGATGACCGCCGCCATGTACGATCCAGTGCGGGTCCGGAGGGACTTCCCGGCTCTCGACCAGAACGTGAACGGGAAGCCACTGGTCTACCTCGATAACGCTGCGACATCGCAGAAGCCTCGGGCCGTTCTCGACGTTCTCGATGCGTATTACAAGCGTGACAACGCGAACGTGCATCGTGGTATTCATCAGCTTTCCCAGCGGGCGACCGTTGCGTACGAGGCAGCCCGAAGCAAGGTGGCGGGTTGGATCCACGCCCCCGATGAGTCCGAGGTCATCTGGACCCGGGGTACCACCGAGGCGATCAACCTCGTGGCGATCGCGTGGGGTCTCGACAACCTGAGCGAGGGTGACGAGATCCTGATCTCCGTCCTGGAGCATCACTCGAACATCATTCCCTGGCAGATTCTCGCCGCTCGCACGAAGGCGACGCTCCGGTACCTGGAGATTGATGACGAGGGTCGCCTGGTTCTGGATGACCTGGAGTCGGTACTCACGGACCGCACCAAGATGGTTGCGATCTCGGACGTCTCGAACAGCCTCGGGACGATCAACCCAGTGAAGGAGATCACCCGGGCGGCTCACGCCGTGGGTGCGATCGTTCTCGTGGATGGTGCCCAGGGAGCGGTGCACACCAGAGTCGATGTGCAGGATCTCGGTTGCGATTTCTACGCGTTCAGCGGTCATAAGCTGTGCGGCCCGACCGGAATTGGCGTCCTCTGGGGTCGGAAGGAACTGCTCGAAACGATGTCTCCGTTCCAGGGGGGTGGAGAGATGATCCACATCGTGGATCGAGACGAAAGCAGTTGGGCGTCGGTGCCGCACAAGTTCGAAGCCGGGACGCCCAACATTGCCGGCGCCATCGGTATGGGGGCAGCTGTAGACTACCTGTCGAACCTCGGCGTCGAGCATATCGAAGCCCACGAAAAGGAGATCATGGCCTACGCCATGGGTCGCCTCCTCGAGGTTCCCGACATCAGGATCTACGGCCCGTCATCCCTCGAGGAGCGCTCGGCCGTGATTTCGTTCACCCTGGGTGATGCTCACCCGCATGACATATCGACGATTCTCGATATGGATGGCGTCGCCGTCCGGGCGGGTCATCACTGTGCTCAACTCGTGATGAAGCACTTCGGTGTATCCGCCACGGCCCGGGCGTCTTTTTACCTGTATACCACGAAAGAGGATGTGGACCGATTGGTCGACGGACTCGGCCAGGTCACCACGATCTTCGGCTGACTGACCGGAGCATCCGGGCACCGGCATCCCGTTCTCTTACGGACCTCGAACGTGCCGATAGCGCGAGGACAGCGTACATTATCGGCCCGCAAAACCGCGCAGGCAGTGATGGAATCTCCTCAACTCAGCTCGCTCTACCAGCAACTCATTCTCGAGCACTACCGTAATCCGCGTAACAAGGCAGAGCTCGACGAGAAGACGGTGGAGATTCACATGGCGAATCCCGTCTGTGGTGACGAGATCCGTTTGCAGTTGCGGATTGAGGGAGATCACATCGCGGAAGCGAAGTTCGTAGGCTCCGGTTGCTCGATCTCGCAGGCCGCCGTGAGCATGATGACCACGCGCCTGCAGGGTGCCAATCTCGTGGAGGCCGACGCGCTGGCGAAGCGGTTTACCGAGATGATGCATGGCGATGAGACCGCTGCGAAGGACAAGACCTTGGGCGACCTCCGTGCGCTCGAAGGTGTCTCCAAGTTCCCTGTACGGATCAAGTGCGCGCTGCTTGGCTTCGACGCGCTGCAGGAGGCGCTGAAGAAGGAAGTCGGTGAGGTTGGCGGCGTCGGAGGAGATCTGAACTGACCCTGCCGGTCGAGGTTCATTCAGCACATCTCCCCGGTACGCGGGCAGGGGCTGTGACCGTGTGGACGTCGCCGCACGGTGTGCGTCGTATCGAGTTTGGACCGCTTCCACGGGAGCGTCATACTGATCCTCCCGAGGCGTGGCCGCCCGAGCTTCGCGAGGCGATCGGCCAGCTTGAGGCCTACTTCGCCAAGGAGCGTACGTCATTCGACCTGCCGCTTGACCTTTCGGGTGTCACGTCGAACTTCCAGCGCGACGTATATGATCATCTGGTCAACGTACCGCATGGGCAGGTGACCTCGTACGGTCAGATCGCCCGGGAAATCGGAAAGCCGGATCAGGCGAGGGCGGTAGGTCAGGCCGTCGGCGCTAACCCGATTCCGATCGTCGTCCCGTGCCATCGAGTGATCGCGTCGGACGGACGACTGACCGGTTTCTCCGGGGGGCTTTCGGCGAAAGTCGCTCTGCTCAAGCTCGAGGGCATCGACGTGGACGGATCGTCACCCAACAGCAAGGTACACCCCGAGGTCATTCCGCTGGACCTCTGATGGTCCGCTAGCGCGTCAGGCGAAGCGAGCCGGGAGCAGACCCTCGGCTCGGGGGTCCTCTCTGTCCAGAATCTGCTTCGAGACGATCTCCCCGCTAACGGGACCCAGCGTGAGTCCAAGCATTCCGTGACCGGTTGCGACCACGAGCCCTTCGACGCCAGGGACAGGACCGACAATCGGGAGACCATCCATCGACATGGGCCGCAGGCCGCACCACTCAGAACGCGGACGGGCGCTGCCCATGTCCGGAAAGGCAGCCTGCGCGGCTGTAGTCAGCTGTCGCAGACGCTCGGGCCGCATGACGTGATTCTCTCCCGAGAACTCCATCGTACCGGCGAAGCGCACGGCCGTATCCATAGGCGTGCAGAAGACAGAGTGCTCTGCAAGGACACAGGCGATGCGCATCCGTGGCGCGCCGTTGGGGCCGATATCCACGTCGCGGTGATACCCCTTCCCAGGCTGTACGGGCACACGGAGGCCAAATCGCTTCGCCAGGTGTCGGCTGTAGGGTCCTGTGGCGAGAACCACCGCGTCTCCTGTGACTCGTTCCCCGGATGCCAGCTGGACACCGGTCACACGATCGCTCTGGGACGTGACTGAGCGGACTTCTACTCCGTTCCTGATCCGCGCTCCGTGCCGCATGGCAGATGCGGTCAGCTGGCGGAGGAAGAGGGATGGAATGAGGGTGGCCGACTCGTGGTAGTGCACAGCCCCGATCATCTGTTTGCCCATTGCTGGTTCGCGCCGTCGTACTTCATCCCCGTCGATTACTTCCGGTTCATAGCCATGCTCGGTGATGATCGCGGCCTCATGCTGCGCACCCTCGAAGCCCGACTCGGTCGAGCAGACCTCGAGATAGCCTCCCGGCGTATACTCACACTCGATCCGCTCTTCCGTCAGCACGCGATCGAACGCGGCAAGGGCATCACGGCCCAGCGGCGCCATGACCCTCATGCAGTGCAGTACGTGTGCGTCAGTGCAGTAGCGTGCGAAGCCGAGCAGCCATCTCCAGAGGGCTGGATCCACCCTTGGCTTCACGTAGAGGGGACTCGTAGCGTCGGTCATTTGACGAATCGCCTGAACAATACGGCCCGGCCGATTCAAGGGCGGGTGTCCCACAGCGATGGTCCCGGCATTTCCGCTTGACGCTCCCGCACCGACTTCGCTTCGCTCGAGCAGTGTTACGTCCGCACCGGACCGCGTGAGTTCATAGGCTGAGCTGACGCCGATAATGCCACCGCCGACCACGATGACGTGAGGCCGATCCGTCATGGGAAGACCGCAGGCCCGGGCGTGCCTGTCATGCGCATGCTTCCAGCGTTCAGCCGTTGGGGTCCAGCAGAACTTTCACCGACCCCGTCTTCCTTCGATTCGCAGCTGTAGAGAGCGCATCACGGTACTGCTCCAGAGGGTACACATGCGTGACCATCTGGTCGACAGGTGTACCCGTTTCCAGCAGCATGTCGTGTGTAATCTGGAACGTATGTTCTGTTTTGCCTCGCCACGATTCGTCGCCGTAGCACTGGAACCCCTGGATCTGAAGCTCGTTCGCCCACACGAACGTCAAATCCAGCTTCGGGATCTCGGCTGCGCATCCGAGAAGGACAATCCGTCCCCGTACGGTGGCGTATCGAAGCGACTGTTTGATGGTTTGCTCGCTACCCACGCAGTCGAAAATCAGCGGGAAGCCTCCGCCCGCGTATACTTCGTCCCCGACGATCGGCATGTACGCATTCGCCCCCGTCGCGATCATCGCATCTCGGGCGTCATCACCTGGCGAGATCACCGAGGAGGCACCGAAGGCGCGCGCCATGTCTGCCTCGTGCTTGCGGCGGACCTGCGCGATCAGTTCTCCCTCAAATCCTGATGCCCGAAGGGCCCAGATGACCCCGAGGGCGATCGGCCCGCTGCCGAGAACGAGGGCCGGGCCGTCTCCGAACGGTCGAGACCGAAGCGCCGCGTGCATGCCGACCGCCAACGGCTCCAGCAAGGAGGCCGTCCTGTCGGTCATGGCATCATCGACCGGAAAGAGTTGGGATTCGTGTGCGATCATACGCTCACCCCATCCACCCGGCAGACTCCCGTGATACCCGATCGTCATGCCGCGCTGTATCGGTGATCCAGCGATCAGCGTCTCTCCCTCGTCGCCGGCTCGAGTACAGGTGGAAGGCAGCCCGCCCAGGCAGGACGGACACTGTTCCGCTCCGGAAAAGCCCCGGACAACGCATGAAACACCTGGATCAACCGCCACTCGCTGCCCTGGCTCGACCCGTGTAACCCCTGGGCCAACCTCGACAACCCGGGCCAGCACCTCGTGTCCCAGCACGGCAGGGAAGGAACCGAACGGCTCCATCGCCGGACTGGACTTGAGTGTCAGGTTGCCGATGTCGGATCCACAAATTCCGGCCAGCAGAATGTCGAGCTTAACCCAATGATCACCGGGAAGCTGAGGCTCCGGAATCTCTCCGAAGCGCACGCCGCTGAGGCCGCCGAACAGGGCAGCTTCAGTGACCCGGCCCAGGCTCTTACCGATGACGTAGCTGGGAATCGTGACGTTGAATGTGACGGCCTTCATGGCACTCGTACCGGGGTCGGCAGTTGGAGGCGAGGCTGTAGAAGAATGAGCCGCAGCTGGGTCGGAGCAAGAGTCGCGCTCAGGGAGCGCTCCCGGAGAGCGCTCGCAGAAGGTCCCGCAGAGCGCGGGGTGCCCATCCGACGATACCCACGAGGATCAGAACCACCGCCACCGCTGCAGCGCTCGTTTCGAGGGCAGGTATCGACCACTGCGCAAACACCGCTCTTCCGAGGCCGGCGATGCCCATGCCCGCCAGAACCGACAGTGCCCGCGCACGGAAGGGCAGACTCGAGGCGCGACCACCAGGTTCCAGCCTGACGGGAGCGTACTCTGCCACAATCGCTGCGCCTGGGTCAGCACTCGGCGGTCGAGCGGTTCGCCGAGGCGCAGGATGGTTGGCGCTGCGCGGCCTCGAGAGACGCGGTGCGTGCTGGTCGTTGATGTCCAACACGTCCCGCGCCTTGGCCTCATCTCTGTGAAGAACCCGCAGCGTCGCAGCCGCGGAGACGGAGATCCCCAGAGAGGGATCGTCAATCTGCAGCCGATAGGGGATCCCGG
>JAKMDG010000232.1 GCA_022428035.1 Longimicrobiales bacterium | reverse complement strand
GAGTGGGCGAATTCGAACGGAACGCCCTGATCGGCTTCTACCTCTGCCTCGCCGCAGACGCCGTCCCCCGTTTCCGTCGCGCACTCATGACGCGGATCGCCGAGGTAGAGGCCCAGGGGCCTGGCTTGAAGGCGAGCGCGGACGGCGGTCGAGCGCGGTAGACCGCTCTCGATCCCGTTCACTCCGAAGAGGGTCGATCGACCGCGACAGCTCGTGGCTCACGCCACCGCGACGCGGTCGTCGGGATCGAGGGACAGAAGGTCCGCCGCAGAGATCGGCGACTCGTTCGCATCCAGGCGCGGATCGAATGCCTCGAGCCTGGGTCCGAATCGTTCGATGGCGCTCTGCCATCGCTCCTCCCCGAGAGACTCCACCGCCTTCGCAAATTCTTCGCTCGTGGCGCGTCGCCCTTCCAGCGCGCGGGAAAAAGAGGCCACCCGCCGCAGCATCTCGAGATGGACGGACGCCGAGGCCGTATTGGAAGATGCGTCGCTGTCGATCCATGCGATCGGAACCGCGGCGATCGATCGGCGCTGGAGCAGCTCCGCCCGGAGCAGGAGTTCGAGATCGAAGGCGAATCCGCGCTCAGTCGCCCCCGCGACGATCGGGCCGACGTGCTCGGCGCGCATGGCCTTGAAGCCGCACTGGGTATCGTCGAGATAGGCGAGCTCGGGAAGCAGCTTCTTCCACAAGTAGATGAAGAGTCGACCGCGCGCGCTTCGCCCAGCAGCCTTGAGGACCGAGGACGTGGACGCCCGACGCGTCCCGGTGGCGACGCGGACACCCGGGGTATCGAGCGCCTCCACGAGCAGGCCGAGCTGTCCGAGATGCGTCGACAGGTCCGCGTCCGTGAACGCGACGATCTGTTCCTGCTGACGCGCGCCGGAACCATGGGCAGCTTCCCAAAGGCCCAGATGGACCGCCCCCCCCTTCTGGCTCTCGCCGCTCGAGCCCAACTCCGCGAGCAGCCCATGCTTCGAATGGATCGCGTCCTCCAGATAGATCACCCGGACCGGTGCATCCGGATGCCGCTCAGCAAGGATCCGCTCGGCGATCCGCCCGCTTCCAAACGGACATCCATCGTCGACGAGAAGGAGATTCCAGGAACGATCGGACCGCCCGGCGCAGAGCCATTCGAGTTGGCGGATCTTACGATCGAGAAATCCTTCACCGACCTCGGACTCGTGAGGCCGAAGGATCCGCTCGTGCTCGGCGTAGAGCGGAACGACGACGGACAGATGAAGGGGGCCGGGGCGACGAGCGAGGACCCACTTCGATCGAGCGAGCTTCGCAATCACGCGCGCGGCCCAGGGCCATCGATCGGATTGGCTCTCGAGGAGCGATTCGAGTGCGTCCAGGTCGTCGGCACCGTCCACCCGGGTGAGCAATTCATCCGTCAAGTGAAGCACCGAGTCGAGTTGGACTTCGTCCCGGAGATCCAGATCGAAGGGCAGCCGAAGAAACAGCCGCTCCTGGGGACCTCCGGTCTCCAACTGCTCCGCGCTTCCCTTCAATTTCACGTGCCCTCCAACTGCTCCATGAGGTCTCTTCCAATCTTCGTGCCAAGAGAGGCCCCCCCACGACGGCTTGGAGGGCGTCTACACGGCCGAATCGCGACGAACTCAGAGTTCCCTTCGACCGCCCGTGCCCAAGATCCGGCCACCGCTGCCTCCATCCTGATCAGAAGGCCCACCATGGGTCCGAGAGAGGTATCGCGATCCCCAGCCGCCCATCGCAGACCGCGCCTCCCGGGAGGGAGCGGGCGTGTCTGACGATTCCACTTGAGATGAAATGCTCACCGTGTCGAGCGGACATCTTCACTCGACGCGAATTCGGCGCTCTCTCCGCTCGCCGGAATTCGGCCCGGCGGGACGCGCCGATCGACAGCGTCTAGTTCGGCGCCTCGTGGAACACGTAGGACGTCGAGTAATCACTGAACTCGAAGTAGACCTTCGACTCCTCCGGATCGGCGACCCCGTTCAGGTTGGCGTCGAGGATGCCGTAGCCGAACCGGTAGGGACGCGCCCGGCCGTCGTCGGTGCCGGTCGCGGTCGTCAGCTTGTCGATCTCCAGGAACCGCTTCACGAGCTTCTCGCCGGCATAGATCTCGAGCATGCCGTCGGTCCCGGTCCAGTTCTGGACCGCCCGCCCCAGTTGGTTCTGCGTTTCCTGCGTACAGCCGAAAGCGGCGACAGCGACG
>JAKMDG010000024.1 GCA_022428035.1 Longimicrobiales bacterium | reverse complement strand
GGTTAAGGCAGGTCAGCTATCCGAGCTGCCGATCGTCATCAAGGGTGACGTGGACGGCTCGGTGCAGGCGCTGTCTGATTCGCTGGAGCAGCTCAGCACGAGCGAGGTCGCGGTCAACATCGTCCACCGTGGCGTGGGTGCGATCAACGAATCCGACATTCTGTTGGCGCAGACGGCCGGCGCGGTGATCCTGGGATTCCGCGTGCGTCCGCAGACGGCGGCACGACTGGTGGCCGAGCGTGATGACGTGGAGATCAACGTGTACGACGTCATTTACGAGGCGGTCGACGACATTACCGCGGCGCTTGAAGGGATGCTCTCGCCGGAGAAGCGTGAGACGATCGAGGGGGCCGCGGAGGTCCGAGAGGTCTTCAAGGTCTCTAGGGTCGGCACGATCGCCGGTTGCTACGTTTCGGACGGAAGGATCGACCGGAAAGGGCACGCTCGCCTTGTTCGCGATGGGGTGCTTGTCTACGACGGCGAGATCTCGTCGCTGAAGCGCTTCAAAGACGATGTGAAGGAAGTCCGGGAAAGCTTCGAATGCGGTATAGGCATCGCGAACTTCAACGACATCAAGGTCGGTGACGTCATCGAGTGCTACTCTGTCGAGGAGTTCGCTCGGACGCTCGCGAGCTCGACCTGACGGCCAAGCTGCGCCTGACTTCCGTCGAGAACGGTCGCCATGGTCGTTGCGTCGCAAACGTGGGAGTTGTCGCTGCCTGGTTGCTCGTCTCTGAAGGAGAAGAGGTCGGTCGTGCGTTCGTTACGCGATCGTCTTTCCTCGCGCTTCAACGTCTCCGTAGCCGAGACTGGGCTTCAGGACGTGCACGTGCGAGCCGAACTGTCGGTCGCACTGGTCGCGAGCGACGGGCGAATGGCAGAATCCGTGCTGGACAAGACCGACCGCCTGGTGGAGTCGCACGGCGGAGCCCTGATCGTTCGTGTTCATCGGGAGATTCATTCGTGAGAACACGCCCCGAGTCCGACCGATGAGCAAGAGACGCGCCCGCCTGAACGAGCAGCTCCGCCGGGAGTTGTCCGAGCTGATCCGACTTCAGGTCCGCGACCCGAGGGTCGGGCTGGTCACGATCACGGGGGTCGACATCGCGGGCGACCTCGGCTCCGCGCGTGTCTACGTTCGGGTGGTCGGTGGTGCCGACGAGATGGCGGTGAGTCTCCAGGGTCTCGGCGCCGCGGCACCCTTCCTGCGGACTCAGCTGGGTCGCATTCTGCACCTGCGACGTATTCCGGAGTTACGGTTCCAGGAGGATCGATCGTACGAGGGTGCGGCAAGGATCGAACACGTACTCACCGAGGTTTTCCCGGAGACTGACGAGGCGTCGCCCGGCGGTGATGTGGTCGCTGGGGCAGAGACAGAGGCCCCGGACGAAGACGGGACGACCGATGGAGATGAGGCTCTGGGGGTTCGTTCGTGAAGCTCGCCGACGGCGACTTCCTTCTTCCGGTAGACAAACCTGTCGGCCCGACATCGCACGATGTGGTGGGCATGGCTCGACGAGCGCTCGGCACGCGCCGAGTTGGCCATACAGGAACGCTGGACCCGTTTGCGTCGGGTCTGCTGGTCCTGTGTGTGGGGCGTGCTACACGGCTCTCGGAGTACTTCACCGGGATGGACAAGCGGTACGATGCGGTTGCCCACCTGGGGATCGAGACCGATACGCTCGACCTCCAGGGTGAGGTAGTGTCCACGAGTGACGCGTGGCGCGACCTGGATCGGACAGCCATCGAGTCCGCCACCGCGACTCAGACCGGGCCAATTAACCAGATCCCACCCCAGTTCTCCGCGAAGAAGGTGGATGGGGAGGCGATGCATCGGCGCGCCCGGCGCGGGGAAGAAATCGCTCTGCTTCCTGTGCCGGTCACCGTGCATGAGCTCGCTGTGACAGACGTAGCGCTACCCGACCTGCACTTCACCGTGCGCTGTTCGAGCGGTACCTACGTCCGTGCAATCGCCCGCGATCTGGGGCAGGCACTCGGTTGCGGTGCACATCTGAGAGCGCTGCGGCGTACCGGTGTCGGCTCATTCGATCTTTCTGCGGCGGTGTCTGTGAGCGCCCTCGATGACGCCAGGGCAGTCACGGCCGCATGCATGGAGCCGTGCGAGGGGTTGCGTCACCTGACTCAGGTGACTGTGAATGACGAGGTCGCCAGTCGAATTCGAAATGGGCAGCGGGTCCGTATCGCCGATCCCGGCAGTGCCTCTGAGGCACTGGTTGCCGTGACGTGTGGCTCGGACCTGCTCGCGATGGCCACCCTCGACGAGGGGGTACTGCGGCCGAGGAAGGTTTTCCCGGCATGAGTGACGTGCAGTGGGCCTATCCGCCGGGCATCCCGCGGGACCGAGGTACAGTGGCGACGGTTGGAACGTTCGATGGGGTCCACCGAGGGCACTGGACGGTGCTTCGGGAGATTCGTGAGCGTGCGGATGCAACGGACCGACGGAGCGTTCTGGTCACCTTCGATCCTCATCCGCTGCGAATCGTTCGACCTGAGCACGCTCCACTCATGCTGACCACGCCGGTCGAGAAGAAAGAGATCTTGGCGGAGAGCGGACTCGACTACGCGGTCTTTATC
>JAKMDG010000229.1 GCA_022428035.1 Longimicrobiales bacterium | reverse complement strand
CCACTGGGCGATGACCCGGGCGCGACCGGCCTTGCCCCGTGATGCCAGGTCAGGATCACCGAGTAACTCCGAGACGACTCGGGCGAGGTCTGCAGGATCGGCCGCGGTAAAGAGCCCGCCAACCGACTCGTCGACGATCTCCGGCAACCCGCCCACGCGGGAGGCAGCAACCGGAACCTCGCACGCCATACACTCCAGAGCCGCGACCGAGGTCGCCTCCATTAACGAGGGGAAGATGGCCAGCTCGGCGGACGACAACAGACCCGGCATGTGCGCATGGGCGCGAGCTCCCAGAAAATGGACCCGGTCCAATACGCCGAGTTCACCCGCCAGCGCTTCCAGGTGGCCGCGCTCAGGGCCGTCTCCGACCAACACAGCTTCGACGTTATGCCGTTCGATGATGAGAGGAATGGCGCGGACGAAGAACTCCACACCGTTCTTCTCGAAGAGTCGGCGAGGTACGATCAGTCTACGCCTACCGGATTCGGGGGTAGGTAGATCTGGCTCGGACGCGTGAAAGATCGAGGTCTCGACCCCGTTCGTGACGGGCTCTACGTGATGGCGCGGCGCCAGAGATTCTGCGACTGAGGCGATTTCCGCACTCGCGGCCAGATTGGCGTCCCCTGCAGCCACCAGACGCCCGAGGATGGTCGCCCACCCGGGTCGCAAAGCCAGTCGGAGGAAGTGAGATGTATGCCAGGTGGAGACCAGTGGGGCACCTGTACCGGCGCGGGCGGCGAGCATCGGGGGGATCGACTGGAACGCCTGCGCATGCAAGATGTCGGCGTCACGGGCCGCCGCGAGCGTGGCGGGGACGGAGCCGACAGCATGAGCGATCCATCCCATCGTGGACTTTCCGGGGAACCACGTACGGTGCACGTGCACTCCGTCCACAACTTCGAGCCTGGGCGTCTCCTTCATCGAGTGTGAGGTGACGACGTCGACCCGATGTCCCATCTGGACGAGGGCCCGACACAGGTAGTGCACATGGCTCTCGAGCCCACCGACCTCGGGCGCGTAATACACGCAGTGCATGAGGATCTTCACCGCACCCTCGACTGTCGTCCGATCGTAGAGAGCACCCGCTCGGCAGCCAGGGTCAGCCGCCTTTCTTCCGCGACGCTTCAAGCTCGTCGCGCACCTGGGCGACCTGTTCGGACACCAGACCGAAGCCGAAGAGCAGGAAGCCGAGCGTCTCGAGCAGCATGACCAGGTAAAGCAGCGGTCTGTAGCCCATAGGTGGGATGTACGGATCGAAGCCTGCCATCGGGTGCACGAAGCGGAGGTACACCGTAACGATGGTGACCAGCAGCCCGAGAAGCGCCAGCGCAAGGCCGGTTCCCCCAAAGAGCAGCAGAGGTTTGCGCGAGAAGAGCAGCAGAAACCAGACAGAGACCAGATCGATGAGCCCGATGAGAATCCTCCCGGAGCCCCCGTACTTCGCCTCCCCTGCCCTTCGTGGATGTAGTTCTACATCGATCTCGGTCACGCTGGCCCCGCGCGCATGGGCCATGACCACGAAGAAGCGATGCCAATCGTGCCGAAGTGACAGCCCGTCGAGCACCTCGGCTCGGAACGCCTTCATGGAGTTCAAATCGGACACGGGCACGTCGAAGATCCGCCGTGACAGGCGGTTGTAGACGGACGACACCGCCTTCTTGTCGTACGACCCGACCTTTCGGCCCGTCACGATGTCCCACCCCTCGTCCAGGCGCTCCAGGAAACGCGGGATCTCATCCGGCGTGTGCTGAAGATCCGCATCGAATAGAACCAGAAAAGGCTCGGATGCGCCGTCCGCCGCCGTCAGCATCGCCTCGGTCTTTCCGCGATTGATCTTGTGCCGGATGACCCGGAAGCGGTCCCACGTTGCCGCCTCCCTCTCGGCGATCTCTGCGGTTCCATCGGTTGACCCGTCATCCACGAGCAGCACCTCACCGTCGAGGCCGTGCGCGTCGAACGAGGCCTTGAGTTCCCGAACAAGATCGGGCACCACCGGGGCCTCGTTGAAGGCAGGAATGATGACCGTGAAGTTGCGACGCACACTAAACCCGCTTGCGCATCCGGGCCGGGAGAATACCCAGTTGGTCCCGGTACTTGGCTACGGTCCGTCGGGCGATCTTCACGCCCTCGGCCTGAAGGAGATTGACGATGGCCTGA
>JAKMDG010000574.1 GCA_022428035.1 Longimicrobiales bacterium | reverse complement strand
ACGACCGTACTGACCTGACCGTCGAGGAGGGTGAAGGCCGCCTCCTCGAACTCGCGAACCATGCGCCCACGCCGGAACCATCCGAGATCCCCTCCAAGCGCTGCTGTGCCTGGATCACCACTGAACTCGATTGCGAGCTGCGCGAAATCCTCACCCGCGGTGATACGCTCGAGGAGGACCTCGGCACGCGCTTGCGCTGAATCCATGGCAGCGTCGGTGGCACTCGGCTGGATCACGACTTGACGAATCGTCATCAGCTTCGGTCGCTGCTGCAGTTGCCCGCGGGCCTCTTGGAACCGCTCGAGAAGCTCGTCCTCCGTGACCTCGACTGGCGGCGCGTCGCGAAGTTGTGACTGGTAAAATTGTTGTTCGACCTGACTTACCCGCTGTTCGTTCGACAGGATCTCTCGATACTCGGCGAGGCTCAAGGCCTCCGCGGCAAGCGCTTCCTGCAACTGCGCCTGCCCGCCGAATTGGGTCGTGAGTTGAGTGATCTGCTGGTTGACGCGCTCATTGATGGTCTCGTCGTCGACCCGGAACAGCGAGTCCCGCGCCGCAGCCTGCAGCACCAGAAGCCGATCGACGAATCGATTCAGGATCTGCTCGAAAAGGGCGTCATACTCAGCCGACCCCGGCAGCGGAACGGGTGCGCCACCGAGCTGCATCCGCTGGATTTCTTCCTGGACCTGAGTTTGAACGATTGCCGAGTCGCCAACGACAGCGACGAGGCGATCGACGACATCAAGGTTCTCGAGCTGGGCGTGAGCCGAACTCGGAACCATCAGGAGTAGAGAACCGATCAGAAGCAAGCGCATCTTCATTATCCCTGGTAAACCGCGCTAATCCGCGGGTTCCTGCTATCGTCCAACCGAATCGGGGACGGAGGATGTCGTGATCGTCTCTTCCACCGGGGACAGCTGCCTTGCCGCCCGAATCTGGGCGACGTCGAGTACGACCTGTCCGAAGCCGGCTTCGAACACGCCCGTCGAGCGACCTTCACGGAGTTGGAAGCCGACCAGACCCAAAGGTACGATCTGCGTCGCTCCCGAAAGGTTGTCGACGAGGGCCTCCTCGACCGCTCTTGCGATCGCGACATCAAGGTCCTCGCCAGGGGCCTGATCCAGCTCGAAGAAGCCGAGAACTCGTGCTGCTGTCCGAAGCTGGGCTGCGGCCTCATCAATCATTCCGTCGAGGCTGTCTCGTTCTGGTCGGAGGCCCTCGGACTCGGCCGCACGAATCAGGAGGTCTCGACGCGCGAGGCTACGAAGGAACTCGCTGAGCTGTTCGTCATCACTGTCCACTAATTGCAACGGCAGGGTGGGGGACTCGAGCTGAACAAGTGTGCGGAGATCGCCTACGGAGATCGCTCCGCCTTCCCACTCCATCACACTCCTTCCTGCCGCCCGGCCGGAAAAGGAGGACGCGGGATTCCCGGCTAGCTCGCGCACGATGTCGATTGCTCCGTCCACGATGACAGGCTGGGCCCTGTCGTACAGGTCGGAAACAAAGACGGACTCCGCTTCCTGCACCATCCGGTTCTGCACCTGACGTCGGTAGAGCGGCGCGGCTTCTTCGAACGCACGCACGCTTCGTTCGTCGAGCCGGATGATATGGAGCCCCATCGGAGTCTCTACGACGTCGCTGATCTCGCCGGGCTGGAGCGCCAGGGTTGCTTCCTCAAACGGGGCGACCATGTCTCCGCGACCAAAAGGTCCAAGGTCTCCACCGCTGAACGCGGTGCCCGGGTCCTGACTGAGCTGCTGAGCCAGGATCTCGAAGTTTTCACCACCCAGAATACGATCTCGTACAGCGGAGAGCGCCGCGGCGACACTGTCTCGTTGCGCTGATGATACCCCGATCGGGAGCTGGAACATGATGTGACGGGCCCGAAGCTCGACGGCAGGCTCCTCAGCCTCGTAGCGCTCTCTCAGCTCGAGGTCCGTTACGAAGGTGTCGACCTGAATGACCGAATCGCGAAGTTGGAAGACCATGACCTGCTGTGCCTGACGCATGACCATGGGTTCGAAGTCGAGCATGCCGTACATCGAGTCGGTTGCGGTCGCCTCTGCCAACAACGTGTAGTTGACCCAGAGGTCGGCGAGGGCCTCCACCACGCCGGCATCCGCGGCGAGTCGCTCCTCGTCGACGAGCAGATCGACGGCATTGTCCACGCTGAAGGTGTAGTCCTCCACGCGAGCGACGAGACCCTCGTTGCTCTGCTCTCCTCCGCACCCTGCGGCAAGCAGCCCAAGCGCGAGGATCGATAGTGTCTTGCGATTCATCAGTAGTTCCCGTTCACGTCTGCCGCACCGGTTTAGGCTGCAGCGGTTCGCGCCGAACTCAGAGCTGAGAGCGTGACCTTAACGGTCTCGATCATCGGCTCGAGTCCCTCGCGGGTGATCTTCATAGATAAGGGATGTACTCGAAGCACGTCCAAACTGGCCTGTCTCTGTTTCAGAGGTCCCTCCAACGCCGCCATCTTCGGGACGACTCCCTCTCTGAAGGAGAGACGTACCCAATCCTCTCGAACGATGGCTCGCTCCAATCCAAGGACCTTGCCGAGCGCCCGTATCGCGGCGACGTCCAGGAGACGTTCAACTTCGGCGGGCAAACGACCGTACCGGTCGGCGAGCTCGTCACGAAGCGCCTCAATCTCGATGCCCGACTCCGACTTCGAGAGCCGTCGGTAAAGATGGAGCTTTTGGTGCGAATCGGGAACGTACTCATCCGGAAAGAACGCCGGGCCCGCGACGGTAACATCCGGCACGGGCCACTCCACGGCCTCTTCGCCTTTCTCGATGCGCTCAACGGTCTTCTTGAGCAGTCGCATGTACGCGTCGAGTCCGATCTGCGTCGCGAAGCCTGACTGATCAGCTCCCAGGAGGTTGCCGGCACCGCGGAGTTCGAGGTCGCGCATCGCGACCGAGTAGCCGGCGCCCAGCTCCGTGTAGTGCTCGAGCACGCGCAGCCGCCGCTCCGCGTCTTCGTTCACACCGTCGGGAACGAGGAGGTAGCAGTAGGCGCGACGATCCGAGCGACCGACTCGCCCCCGGATCTGGTATAACTGAGAGAGACCGAACCGATCCGCTCGATCCACAATCAGAGTGTTGGCGTTCGGGACGTCGAGGCCGTTCTCGATGATTGAGGAACAGACGAGGATATCGATCTCACCGTCGACAAAGGCCCGCATGGCTTCATCGAGCTCGCCTGCCGCCATCTGACCATGCGCCACACGGATGCGTGCCTCGGGTGCCAGGGCGCCGAGTTCTTCCGCGATGGTGTAGATCGTGTCGATTCGGTTGTGCAGGAAGAAGGCCTGTCCTCCGCGGTCAAGCTCCCTGTGGAGCGCTTCGGAGAGAAGCTGGTCACTCCACGGCAGAACATGCGTGAAGATCGGCATCCGGTCTCGCGGTGGCGTCCGGATCAGGGAGAGGTCGCGAACACCTGAGAGCGACAGATAGAGCGTGCGAGGAATGGGTGTCGCGCTCAGGGTAAGTACGTCGAGAGACGCACGGAGCTTCTTCAGCTTCTCCTTATGTTTCACGCCGAAGCGCTGTTCCTCGTCGACGATGAGCAGGCCTACATCCTTGAACACGACATCGTCTGAAAGGAGACGGTGCGTTCCCACCACGATGTCGACGTTTCCCGCGGCGAGCTCGACCACGAGCTCTTTCTGCTGTTTGGTGGTCTGAAACCGGCTGAGCGAGCCTACCCGTACAGGGTAATCAGCGAGACGTTCAGCGAAGGAATGCCGGTGCTGCTCCACCAGGATCGTGGTCGGCGCGAGCACCGCAACCTGTTTCCCGTCCTGAACCGCCTTGAACGCTGCCCGGATGGCGACTTCGGTCTTGCCGTACCCAACGTCCCCACAGACCAGCCGATCCATAGGACGAGGGGCTTCCATGTCGCGCTTCACGTCCTCTGCGGCCTGACGCTGGTCCGGCGTGTCCTCATAGAGAAATGACGACTCCATTTCGAGCTGCCAGCGGCTGTCTTCGCTGAACGCGTAGCCGCGAGCTGCCTGTCGACGAGCATAAAGCTCGAGTAGCTCGGTGGTCATCTCCTCGATGACGCGCTCAGTCTTGGAACGGAGCGTTTTCCAGCGCTTGCCGCCTATGCGGTGGATTCGGGGGGGCTTGGCATCCTCCGATTCACCGACCCAGCGTTCGATCAGATCGAGCCGTGAGACAGGTACGCGAAGTACGTCACCGGCCGCGTATTCGATCGCAAGGACCTCGAGTTCCTGCCCTCCCACGTGGATGTGCTCCAGGCCTCGAAACTGCCCGACGCCATGGTCCATATGAACGACGAATGAGCCCGGGGTCAGTTGAGCCAGGCTTTCGACAGCAACCGCACCTCTGAACTTCCGACTACGACGAACCCGACGGGCACGCCGGAAGACTTCATGGTCGTTCAGGACGCGCAGTGGCGGGTCGCTGCACAAGAGCTCGAATCCACCGGCTAGCGCGCCGAGACCGAGACTGGTGCCCCGCGGAACCCTGTTCGCACCGCCAAGGATCTCTTCCAGTCTCTGAAGCTGCCCTCCGTTCTCGCACAGGATGAGGGTGTCGCTGTCCTCGGTAGCTCCGACCTGCAAATAGGCCTCCAGTCGAGCCATGTCGCGGTCGATGTCCGGAGCTTCGGCAGATTCGATACAGAGGGGTACTTCCCTTCCTTCAACGATGTCGATCCGTGGCAGGCGTGTGAGTCGTTGCGCCAGCTCATCGGGAGTGAGGAAGAGATGATCCGGCGTGGCGGGTGAAGCACCCGAATGGATGAGGTTGTCATAGAGCGTCGTGACCCGCGTCCAGGTCTTCGCAAAGTCCGCTCCCATATCCCAGTCGCCGACGCGCACGAGGAAGGCATCCGTCGGGAGCAGCTCGACGAGAGAGCGGCTCACCTCGCGGTCCGGACCCTCCTGAGCGTCAGGACGCCGGAAGTCCACTGGCAGTACGTGGGTCTCCTGGAGCTCACCCGTCGACCGTTGGTTCGTGACGTCGAAGCTTCGAATCGAGACGATCTCATCGCCCCAGAACTCGATCCGCACGGGGTCGCCTGCCGAAACCGAGAAGACGTCGAGGATGCCCCCGCGAACCGCGAAGTGGCCGACCTCTTCGACGAGAGACACTCGTTCGAAGCCTCGCTGCTCCAGTGCCGCAGGCAGCTCCATGAACGGCAGCTCATCGCCTACCCGGTACGTCGCCCGAAGCTCGGCGAGATGGGAGGGGATGGGGACGCGCTCCTGCAGTGCGCGCGGAGTGGTGACCAGAACCCGCGCCTGGCCCGAAAAGAGCGCTTCGACCGCCTCGACCCGCTGTCCGCCAATCGCGAAGTGAGGTTCGCCCTCTTCGTAGGGCAGTGCCTCCTTCTGTGGATAGTGGTAGGTCTTCTTTTCGTCCCCAAGTAGCGCCTCGAGGTCGTTCTCGAGAGAAATGGCATCACGAGGTGTCTCCGCGACCACGACAAAGATCTTGCGGGGATGCATTCTGTGCAGAGCGGCCACGGTCGCCGGCCCGAGCGATCCGATGGCGCCGCCCAACGCGCGGTGTGTGCCGGGAGCCGGAAGGGTTGCACTGAGCGACTGAAGGGCGGGTGAAGAACCGATCGCCCTGAGGAGGCGGTTAGTCTCCAACGTTCGATCCATCCTCTGTCCTGCTCAGGCTATTCAACGGCTGAACTGGCCCGGAGGTGGCCATGAGCGCCTCGCCCAGCAGAAGCAGCATCATCGCGAGGAGCAGCGGCCACCACAGCTCTGGACCCTGACGTGCGCGATACACCGCGCGGTCCCAGGCCCCCTCGCGGTCGACGTCGATCACCTGGTCTCCGATCGCCCCGTCGAGGTCGACGTTGTCGATCGGAGCGAGTCGAGACTCTGCCGGGGGCGGATTGAGCGGGAGGATCGAGATCACCGAGTCAGCCGCGAGGAAGGAGTAGAAGCCGGCCTCGCCCGTGCCACGGACCATGCGTGTGCCATCGATCTCGATCTCTCGGCCTGAGGGGAAGCGCACGTGCGTCGCATTCGATGGGGCCGGAAGCGTGGATCCGGTGACGTAATCGGTCGGGGTCCCCCCCGCTCCGGCCCATTCACTGGTGGCCCAGTCCATGAAGCGAAGCATGTCGGTGGACACCGGAAGGCTCGTCGCCAACGCATCGAGTGATGAGGCGAGCAGGAGGTAGCGACGTCCGGAGCCGTCCTCGCCATCGACAGCCCATGGTTCGCCGTTGACCTCGGCGAGCACCCTCGGTGGGGCCAATGGATCATTGGTGAGGGAAAGATCGAACCATGCGAAGGCTCGGACGTCCCGAAGCGGATCGGGCAGGGCTCGCCCCTCGAGAGGGGCCTCGCCGCTGGCCGACCGCGCATCGAGTCTCCAGGGAACGCCGGCATCCGCAAGCCGCCGGTTCAGGGCGGGTAGAAGTGTCGGGTCCGAAGGAGGAAGGATCAGCGTG
>JAKMDG010000573.1 GCA_022428035.1 Longimicrobiales bacterium | reverse complement strand
AGGCAGCCGAGATGAATGACTCGGTGGTGAGCGATGCCTTGGTGATCCCGAGCAGAAGCGGCTCACTGCGGGCAGGCTTCAAGCCCTCGGCGAGCGCCGTCGTGTTCACCGTTCGGAACTCGGTCCGGTCAACATTCTCTCCCTCGAGGAGCGCCGTGTCGCCGGCATCGGTGACGCGAACCTTCTGAAGCATCTGGCGCACGATCACACCAATGTGCTTGTCGTTGATCTTCACGCCCTGGAGTCGATAAACCTCCTGAATCTCGTTCAGCAGATATTCCTGAACGGCCCGCGGCCCCTTGATCGCGAGGATGTCGTGCGGGTTCACCGGGCCTTCGGAAATACGATCACCGGCACGCACAACATCGCCCGTGTGAACTCGCATGTGCTTACCGACCGGCACGTCGTACGTCCGCTGCTCGCCCTGCTCAGGCGTGACGTGAATCTGACGCTTACCCCGCTTGATATCGCCGAAACTGATGCTCCCGTCGATCTCGGCGATGACTGCCGGATCCTTCGGCTTACGCGCCTCGAAGAGCTCCGCGACCCGAGGGAGACCACCCGTGATGTCGCGCGTCTTGTACACCTCTCGGCTGATCTTGGCGATGGTGTCACCAAGCTCGACTTCTTCCCCGTCCTTGGCGGTCAGCTGAGCGCCGACCGGAACGATGAACTCACGCAGCTTTTCGGCCTTCTTGGTCTTCTTCCGAATAACGATCGTCGGGTGGAGTTTCTTGTCCCGATCCTCAATGATCACCATCTGGCGACGGCCCGTGGACTCATCCAGCTCTTCGCGCATCGTGACGTCTTCCACGATATCCTGGAAGTGGACGACACCCTTGGAATCCGCCACCATCGGCTCGGAGTAGGGGTCCCAGCTGAAGAGCAGGTCCCCGGCCGAGATCTCCTGTCCCTTTTCAATGTCGCTCGTCGCGCCATATGGAACCGCCAGACGGCTGCGAACCGCACCCTCCGGCGTCTTCAGAAGAATCTCACCCTCACGTGACGTGACGATCACGGTCCCGTCCGGGGTCGTGACCGTGGTCACCCGCTCGAGATCGACGATTCCATCGATCTTGGACTTACGCTGTGTCTGCGCCGCAATGCGTGACGCCGTACCGCCGATGTGGAACGTCCGCAGCGTGAGCTGCGTGCCGGGCTCACCAATCGACTGGGCGGCGAGAATACCGACAGCTTCACCGGTGTCGACCATCTTCATGGTCGCAAGGTTCCGGCCGTAGCACATCTGGCACAGGCCGCGCTTCGACTCACATGTGAGGACGGACCGGATGCGCACCATCTGCATTCCAGACGCCTCGATCTGCTCGGCCTGCTCTTCGACGATGAGCGAACCCGCTTCGACAATGAGCTCGCCGTCGATCGGATCGTAGACGTCGTCCAGAGCAACGTTTCCGACAATACGATCGGAGAGCGGCTCGATGATGTCCTCGCCTTCCTTCAGCGCGGTCATCTCGAGACCGAGAATCGTCCCGCAATCCTCCTGGGTGGTTGTCATGTCCTGCGCGACATCCACCAGACGACGCGTCAGGTAACCCGCATCCGCCGTCTTCAGCGCGGTGTCAGCCAGACCCTTCCGCGCACCGTGGGTCGAGATGAAGTACTCGACCACCGTCAGGCCTTCGCGGAAGTTGGATTTGATGGGTGATTCGATGATCTCACCGATTCCACCCGTCAGCTTCTTTTGCGGCTTGGCCATCAGGCCACGCATCCCTGCGAGCTGACGCATCTGGTCGCGGTTACCCCGCGCACCGGAGGTCATCATCATGTACACCGGATTGAACCCGTCGTGGGACCGCTCCAGGTGCCGCACCATCGCGTCTGCGACGTCGTTGTTCGCGTGCGTCCATGTGTCGATGACTTTGTTGTACCGCTCGCCGTTCGAGATGAAGCCGCTGGAGTAGGCCTTCTGGAAGCGTGCGACCTGCTCGTCGGCTTCTTCAAGGATCTGCCGCTTCTCGGCCGGGACCTCCAGGTCCTCGATGCCGACGGAGATCCCGCCCATGGTAGCGTAGCGGAAGCCGAAGTCCTTGATCGCATCCAGGAACTCCGTGGTGCGGCCCATGCCGGTCACCGTGAAGCACTCGAACGCCAGATCACCCAACTCGCGCTTCCCGAACGTCTTGTTGATGAAGCCAAGCTCGTCCGGAATGATCGAGTTGAACAACACGCGACCAGCGGTCGTGCGCTCCCAGCGGGCGTCCTTCTCCTCGACCCCGCCAAACTCTGCGGAAACGAAGTACCAGACCGGAGAGTTGAACGTCACTCGCTCCTGCGCGAGCGCCATCTCAACCTCTCCGTACGAGGAGTAGCGTGGCGCATCCGCATAGATCTCATCGAGCTGCTCGTTGACCTCATCGCGACGGCCCTTCGCCACCTTGGAATCGTTGGCGACACGCTCGAGATCCCCGATCTGCAGTCCGGGGTTGGTCAGGTAGTATGACCCAATGACCATATCCTGTGTCGGCGCCGCAACCGGGCGACCGTTCGACGGAAGCAGAATGTTGTTCGACGACAGCATGAGCACGCGTGCCTCAAGCTGCGCTTCGAACGACAGCGGCAGGTGCACCGCCATCTGATCGCCATCGAAGTCCGCGTTGAACGCAGCGCAGGCCAGCGGGTGCAGGCGAATCGCCTTACCCTCGACGAGCACGGGCTCGAAAGCCTGAATACCCAGGCGATGCAGCGTCGGCGCGCGGTTCAAGAGGACCGGGTGGTCCTTGATGATGTCTTCGAGGACCTCGTAGACCTTGGGATCTTCCTGCTCGACGATCTTCTTGGCGCGCTTCACCGTCTCCGCTTCACCACGCTTTTCGAGCTCGTGGATGATGAACGGCTTGAACAGTTCCACTGCCATCGCCTTCGGCAGACCACACTGGTGCAGCTTGAGCTCCGGGCCGACAACAATGACCGAACGGCCAGAGTAGTCCACACGCTTACCAAGCAGGTTCTGCCGGAAACGGCCCTGCTTTCCCTTGAGCATGTCGGACAGCGACTTGAGTGGCCGTTTCCCCCGGCCACGAATCGCCTTGGAGCGCCGGCCGTTGTCGAACAGGGCGTCGACCGACTCCTGGAG
>JAKMDG010000560.1 GCA_022428035.1 Longimicrobiales bacterium | reverse complement strand
CTTTTGCGTCCTCGGTATTGCCCATCATCGCCACCGCGAGGCGCAGCCCCGCCGGCTCGTACGCACGAACTAGCGGCTCATAGAACCGGGATTGCCCCGATTTGCACTTCCGGATCAGCTCGATTTCCAACTGACGTTGCACCCTTACTCCCTTGCGAGCTTCATGCCCGTATGAGTGGGTACGGGCCCTGAGCCGAGATTCTTCATCATCTCCGGCACCCCGGCCTGAGCGAGTCGGTCAGCCGTAGAGAATCTCGCGCAGTGCGCCTTCGAGCGCATCGAGATCGTCCTCGGTGTTGAAGTAGTGCGGGGACATGCGTAACGCTCCGTCGACACCCTTCCGGTCGTAGTCGATCACGGCATCGATCCGCGTCTGGGAAGATGTGTTGATTCCCCGACGGCGCAGTTCACGTACCAGCTCCGCCGGGACCTGGTCATCGAACGAGGCGGTCACCGTTGCGCCCAACTCTGCTCCGTGATCCAGGACTGTGGCTCCGTCGATCGCTGAGAGGCGCGTTCTGAGGTTACCAGAGAGGGTCCGTGCGCGATTCTGGATACGTTCGATCCCGATTTCGTTCGCGTACCGCGCGGCCGCACCCGTGCCGAGCACAAGCGCCCAGGCATACTCCCAGGTCTCGAAACGGCGCGCGTCAGGTGCGGGCTGATACAGGTCGTCATCGATCCAGTCAGCTCCTCGCATGTCCGGGAAAAGTGGCTCGAGTCCAGCGTCGAGCACCCGATCGGATACATAGAGAAAACCGGCGCCCCGCGGACCTCGCATGTACTTCCGGGAGGTCGCGGAAAAAAAGTCGCAGCCCATGGCTTCGACGTCGACGGGCATCTGCCCGACGGACTGACAGCCATCCACCAGATAGAGAACATCCTTAGCGCGACACATGGCCCCGACGGCATCAACATCCTGCACGAGTCCGGAATTGGTCGGAATCTGCGTGACAGAAACCAGCCGCGGCCGGCGGCGGTGAATGATCTCCTCCATCGCCTGCAGGTCGACACCACCCTCGGGAGCATCGGGCGCGCGCACGATCTCTACGCCCAAGCGCTCGGACAGAGCGAGGTACTGAATCTGGTTCGAGACATAGTCCTGGCACGTCGTCGCCAGTACATCGCCCGACTGGAAGGGGATCGAAGAGAGCGCAGCCGTGAACGAAGCCGTGGCGTGTTCAGTCATGGCCACACGGTCGGATGGGGCGCCGATCAGGGTGGCGGTATCCTCGTATGCCCGACCGATCGCCTCGGCCTCAGCGTCGGCAGCTTCGTACCCCCCGATCTCGGCCTCGAGCTGGATATGTCCGACGATCGCGTCAACGACAGGCGTCGGCATGAGGGAGGCGCCCGCATTATTCAGGTGGACACGGTGCGCGAGACCCGGTGTCTCCTCGCGAAATCCGCGGATCTCTTCCTCGGTCAGCACCTCGGTCGATGCGGTCACCGTCCCTCCAGGAGCACGCGGATCGCGGCGTCGAGCTGACTGTCGCGGCCGGTGTACGACTCACCCATCGGGCGCACGACCTCGACATCCACGTCACGCGGATAGAGCTCCATGTCGTCCCCGGCCACGCCTCGAATGCGCGACCGCGGCATTCGGAGGTTGGTGCCATCAACAAGAGACGCACTCCACGTGAAGATGATCCACCCGGCGGTCGGTTCACCCACGACCTGACCCAGTCCCAGCGTGCGGTATCCCTCCGTAAAGTCCTCGCCGTCAGATAACGTGTGCTGGTTAACCACCAGCGCTGTTCCCAGCTCGAGCGAGCGCTGGCCGAGCATGCTGCGCGCATTGGCCTGAGGAAACCCACGCGTCTCCATGGTGATGTATCCGCGCCGGGCAAAGACATCGAGAGCGTACGCGTTCACGAAGCCGCCGTTGTTGCTACGGATGTCGACGACCACGCCGTCCTTGTCGTGGTTGTCCGCATCGAGATCCACATACAACTGGTCCAGGCTGCCCGCGCTCATGCTCGGCATGTGCACATAACCGAGTCGCCCGCCACTCTGTACCGCAACATATGCGCGCTTTGTTTCGACCCAGTCACGATACTCGAGCTGACGCTCGGCCCCCAAGGAAGTCGGTCGCACCTCGACATTCCGCGTCGATCCGTCCGACGCCTCCATGGTCAGTATCACCTTGTCACCCTGCGTGTCCTGAAGGAGGGCATCCAGGTTGGTGGCGCCGTCCACCGATATGCCGTCCACCGACACCAGGATCTCTCCCGACTCGATGCTCCCCTCGATATGAGCCGGGCCCAGAGGCACGACCTCTGTCACTACAAGACGGCCGTTACCCGTGTATTGGGCGGCATCGAATCGAAGGCCGAGGACGCCCGTGCTCGAGCCCGATCGGTCGTCGTTGTAGGAATGCCCCAGATGCGAGCCGTTGAGCTCACCAAGCATCATGTTCATCAGCCGGGAGTATTCGGCCCGCGTCGCCGCTCCGGCGATCTGAGGCGCGAAGGACGCGCGCACTGCATTCCAGTCGGCTCCATGCAAGTCCGGGTCGTAGAAGTGATCGCGCATGTACGTCCATCCCTGATCGAAGCCCTCAACCTTCAGGGCATCGAAGTCCGCCTCGAGTT
>JAKMDG010000559.1 GCA_022428035.1 Longimicrobiales bacterium | reverse complement strand
CGGCAGCGATGAGGCGACGCGCATCACGAAGACAGGCCAGATGGTGGGGGACCCTCGGTATCTGAGCCCGGAACAGCTACTCGACCAGGATCTGACCGAACTGGCCGATATGTATGCCGTAGGCGTGCTCGGTTACGAGCTCTTCACGGGCGAAGGCCCTTATGATGCCAAGTCGAACACGCAGTGGATCACAGCGCATCTCACGGCGGATCCGAAGGATCTGCGTCAGGTGCGCCCCGATGTCGACCCATCGGTAGCCGACCTGCTTCGTCGGTGTCTGAACCGTGAGGCGAACCATCGACCCAGCGCTGCTGATGCAAGTCGGATCCTCAGTGGTGAGACGGGTTCCGGGCCCAGCCGACGGGTACCCTCGGGCGGTGGTAGCATCGAAGAAGCCGCGGATATCCAGCAACTGATTCGGCGTCGTGTGCCGCAAATCGTCCTTGTGACCGGTGCGTTTGCGGCGGGTCTCATCAGTTTTGTGAGCGACCTCGTCGACCGAGGCAGACTCGACCAGGTCTTCTTCGACCTTTCGCTGCCCTTCGCTGCATGCGGCGTGGGAGCAGCAACCGTCGTCGCATGGTTTCATGGTGAGAAGGGCAAGCAGGAGGCGAGCGTGTTCGAGTGGTTGCTCCTGGGCGTGATCACCGTTTTGTGGATTGCGGTCAGCGCCTGGATCGTCATGGCCCAGTAGCGCCCGTGATCCACGGGAGCATCACGAACAGTCCCCAAGCGGCTGTGACGGTCCGTGCGTGATCGAAGGCGCGCCCCATCCCCCGAGCGATTAGCTTGGAGCGCTCGATTCAGACGAAAGATCTCCCTCTCAAATGCTACTGGACATGCGTATCTCAGTGTCGCGTACCCACGGCTGCGCTCTGGCGCTCGCCGCCTTTCTGGCCTCCTCTGTCCCTGTCGTAGCTCAGGCTCCGATCAACGTTCCGGACGTAGCGCCGGCGCGGTATCACCCACTCCCGACCCTGCGTGAGCAGGCGGTTGAGCAGCAGGAGTGGCTGCGTCTTCGACTGACGCGTGTGCTACCGGAGTTGATGGCGGAGTACGAGGTGGACATGTGGGTTATGTCCATGCGGGAGTACGCGGAGGATCCGGTATTCGGGTCGATCACCGCACCCACGACCTTCGCGGCTCGTCGGCGTTCCATCTACGTCATCACGCGTCAGGAGGACGGGACGCTTGAACGGCTCGCCCTGGGTGGCACCAGCCAGGGAGGGATGTTCGAGGCCTTTCGCTCTACGCGTCCGGCGCCGACGCAGCCCACGGCGGAACTGGTCGGCAACGAGCAATGGAATCTCTTCCGGGAGCTCGTGGAGGATCGTGATCCGGACAACATCGTCTTGAACGTTGATCCCGTGTGGGCCTTCTCCGACGGTTTGCACGCGGGAGAGGCGGAGGCCCTGATCGAAGCGCTCGGCGACGAGTATGCCGGCCGCGTGAAACGTGAGCCGCGGCTCGCCATGAACTACATCTCTCTCCGGCTGCCAGAGATGATGCCGCGCTATCGCAAGATCGAAGAGAGCGTGCACGCCCTGATATCGGAGGCGTTTTCAAACTCCGTGATCACGCCAGGTGTCACGACGACAGACGACGTACTGTGGTGGATGCGTCAGAAGCTGCAGGATCTCGGTTACACGACGTGGTTCCAGACCTCGGTCGACGTCCAGCGTGCGGGTGACATCCCGGCCGATGGGCCTGTTGTGATTCAGCAAGGGGACCTCCTGTGGACCGATTTTGGCGTTGTCGCCATGAACCTGCATACAGACACCCAGCACCTCGGATACGTCCTCCGCGACGGTGAGACCGATGCGCCCGAAGGTCTGAAGCAGTGCCTGGCCAACTCGAATCGCCTGCAGGACATCCTGCTCGAGCACATGGAGCCGGGGCTTACCGGTAACGAGGTCTTGGCGAACACACTGGCCCAAATGCGCGAAGAAGAGATCGACGGGACAGTCTACACGCACCCGATCGGTGATCACGGCCATGGCGCAGGCCCGCTCATCGGGCGTTGGGATGCCCAGGAAGGCGTTCCGGTCCGGGGAGACGCGACCATGCTCGCGAACGTATGGCACTCGATCGAGCTTCAGGCGACGACGCCGATCCCCGAGTGGGGTAGCAAGTCCGCGTCGTGTCGACAGGAAGAAGAAGCGTACCTCGACGAGGATGGGGATCGCCACTGGGTGTACCGCCGTCAAAGCCGCCTGCACCTGGTCTGGTAGGCTGACCCGGAGCAGCCAACCGTGACGCGGAGAACGGGATGAGCGCACGGGGTGTCGGCAAGTCGAAGGCGTTCGATCGATCGATTGTCGAGGGTCCCATTCGCGGGGCCGTGTGGAAGCTCGCGTGGCCCACCATGCTTCAGAACATCATCGGCGGACTCCAGGGTCTCGTCGATCACGCGATGGTCGGAAACTACGTGGGCTACGTGGGGAACGCGGCGATCGGGGTGTCGTGGCAGATCTTCCTGGTGGTCATCGTCTTCATCTCGTCGCTCTTTACCGGAATGGGCGTGTTGGTAGCACGCTTCACCGGCGCGAACGAGCCCGAGATGGTGAATCGGACTGTGTACCAGGCGTTCCTGACCGCCGTGATGATGGTAGCATTCGTTCTGGCGCCCATCGGGTGGTTTTTTTCGCCGGTGCTGCTCGAGCTGGTGAACGCGACCAGCGAGGTGCAGGCGGAGGCACTGCCGTACCTCCGGACCATGTTCGTCTTTTCCTTCGGCATGCTCCTCTTCTTCATGTTTTCGGGCGCGTTACGGTCCGCGGGAGATGCTCAGACGCCGATGCGAGTCGGGATCGCGATGACGCTGCTGAACATTGGCCTCAACGTGATTCTGATTCGTGGTCTCGGACCGATCCCCGCATTCGGCACGCTGGGCGCGGCAATGGGCACGGTAATCGCGGGTGGTGTCGTCTCTGTCTACGCCCTTGCGAACCTTTTCGCGGGTCGCTGGGTGGTCGCGTTTCACCGTGGCATGCAGTGGAGGCCGGACTGGGCCATCATCCGTGAACTGTTCCGGTTCGGCCTGCCGACCGGGATCCAGGGTGTCGCCATGAACGTGGGCGGTGTCCTTCTTCTATCGTTTATCGGTTCTCTTGCCGCGAGCGCGCAGGCTCAGGCCGCGTACGTGGTGAGTTACACCCAGCTATTCTCGTTCATTACGTGGACGTCAATCGGTATCATGGGCGCCACTGCCGCGGTGGCGGGTCAGAATCTCGGTGCCGGTAAGCCTGACCGTACCGCGACGTCGGTGAACGTGGCGGCGGGCTTCGGCCTCGCTCTTGCGGCGGGCATCGGCCTCGCGTTCCTCATCGTGCCTAATCAGCTGCTCGCCATCTTCGGGATGAACGATCCGCTGGTCACGACGCTCGCGGTCGAATTGCTGCGGTATCTGGCCGTCTCCGGTCTGTTCATCACCGTCGCGCTGGCGTACACTGGCGGCCTCCAGGGCACGGGAGACACGAAGAGCCCCATGTTCATCTCGATCGTCTCCCAGATGCTCATTCCACTCGGAATATGCTGGTCGATCCAGACGTTCTCCACCCTGGATCCGCACGAGATCTGGCTCGCGATCGTGGTCGGTCACTTCACGCGCATGCTGCTCAGCATCATGGTGTTCCGGCGCGGAGGTTGGCGCGATATCCAGGTCGGGATTGGAGGTATGGAGCCAGCCTGAGTCAGGCTAGCTGATGTGTTCGCTGCACCTCGCGGCGGCACGGTTCGACCCCCATTATCTCCGTCCCCAATCACAACGAACGGGACGCTGGGCGCACCGATGGCGAAGCAATACTGGCTGATGAAGTCCGAGCCGTACGTATACTCGATCGAAGATCTCGAGAAGGACGGGTCGACCTGCTGGGAGGGGGTGAGGAACTACCAGGCGCGCAACAACATGCGCGAGATGAAGGTCGGCGACGAAGTCCTCTACTACCACTCGAACGCGAAACCACCCGGCGTTGTCGGTATCGCGCGTGTGTGCAAGGAGGCCTATCCGGACCATTACGCTTTCGACAAAAAGCACAAGTACTTCGACGCGAAGTCAGATGCGGACAACCCCCGTTGGGACATGGTTGACGTCGAGTTCGTCTCGAAGATCGATGACGTTGAGCAGCCGTTATCGCTGCATGACATCAAGGCGGATGCCAAGTTGGCGGACATGGAACTCGTTCGATACGGACGACTCTCCGTCCAGTCCGTGAAGAAAGCGGAGTTCAACCACGTGAAGAAGCTGGCGGGGCTTTGATCGTTCCCCGGTATCGACGGAAGGACGCTGGTCTGGCCGAGGTCCGGGCTCGTCTGATCCGGCAAGGCATCACCCGATGGATCGTGGTCGCGTTCCTGCTCGGCGTCATGCTCGTGCTCTTCGTTGGGCTTGCCGCAGGGCAGAACGTCCCGGACGCGAGGGCCCTGGGGGTTCGCCTGACCGGCGAGCCTGGTCCGAACAATGCGATTACAGACGTCGAGGGCGTTGAAGTCGGGCACACCACGATCATCGAAGGTGAGGGCCGCCTGATTGTCGGTGAAGGTCCGATACGGACCGGCGTAACCGCGATCCTTCCGCGCGGCCGCGAGGCAGGGGACTCGGTGTTTGCGGCCTGGTTCAGCCTGAACGGCAACGGCGAGATGACGGGCACCACGTGGATCGAGCATTCCGGCATCCTGGAAGGCCCGATCATGATCACGAACACACACAGCGTCGGCATCGTCCGCGACGCCGTCATTGCATGGCAGCGCGATCGAGATCCGAGCTTCCTCTGGGCTCTGCCGGTCGTGGCCGAGACGTATGACGGGAGCCTCAACGACATCAACGGCTTCCACGTCACGGCCGAGCACACCTTCGAGGCGCTCGAGGGGGCACGCGGTGGACCGGTTGTACAGGGCGCCATCGGTGGCGGTACCGGGATGCGCTGTCATGGATTCAAGGGCGGTATCGGGTCCGCATCCCGGGTGGCAGGTCCGTACACGATCGGGATCCTGGTGCAGTGCAACCAGGGCGCGCGGGAGGACCTGCGGATCGCCGGTGCTCCTGTTGGCGAGATGATGCCCGAGCCGTCGGCGTGCTATGCAGATCGGTCGATTCCCGCTGACGCGCGGCGGAGCGGAGTGCCATGGTGTTCAAGTGCGGGCGATCCCGAACTCGAGACTGCGTCTACTCACGCAGGTGGGCTTCTCGATCCGATCCCGGACGGTTCTGGCTCGATCATCATCGTTCTGGCTACAGATGCGCCACTCCTCCCGAACCAGATCAAGCGGCTCGTGACGCGCACGACCATGGGGCTCGCCCGTATCGGGGGGATGGGGTACAACGGCTCGGGCGACATCTTCATCGGTTTCTCGACCGCGAATCGCGGGGCTGCCGCCCAGCGGGCCGAGTCAGTGCGCCTGGAGATGCTGCCCAATGATCAGATCAACGGACTGATCTCCGCCTCGGTACATGCGACCGAGGAGGCGATCCTCAACGCGATGCTCGCTGCCGAGACACTCACGGGCATCAACGGCTACACCGTGCCGGCGCTTCCTCAGGACCGACTCCGGGAGGTCATGTCCCGAGTGAACGCAGCCAGGGAAGGATATCGACCGCAGCACTGACCCCGTGGCTCACCGGTCGGCCACGCAGACGAAGACGAACAGGACGAGAGGACGATGAAACGGACGACCTTGCTGATCGTGGCGGCGGCTATGCTGCTTCCGGCGACCCGTGTCGAAGCTCAGCGCCTGGCCGATAGCGACCCGATCCTGCAGAGGATCTGGGACGAAGGGATGAACAACTCGCAGTTCGCAGAGCTGTCGCAGGTACTCCTGGACGCGGTGGGCCCGCGGTTGACTGCGTCGCCCCAGATGGAGCGTGCCCAGGAGTGGGCGGTCGAGACGCTCCGCTCGTGGGGTGTCCAGGCCGAGTTGGAGGAGTATGGAACGTGGGAAGGCTGGGATCGAGGCGTCAGCCACGTCGACCTGATTTCACCGCGGGTCCGTTCACTCGAAGGGCGTATTCTGGCGTGGAGCCCCGGAACGGACGGCCGCCCGGTCGAGGGCGGTGTCACGCACCTTCCCGAGATCAACACACCGGCCGATTGGGCGCGCTTCCTCGGGACGGTGTCGGGCAGGTATGTGATGATGTCCTATCCGCAGCCCACCTGCCGGGCGGATGAGCAGTGGGAAGAGTTCGCCATGGAGGGTTCCGCCGAGCGGATGGCCCAGGAGCGTATGATGGGGCAGCGGACCTGGAACGAGAGTTTGGCGAACACCGGCTCTCAGGACGGACGCCGTCGTGATCTACATCAGCAGCTCGAAGAGGCCGGCGCAGCGGGGATCATCACCTCGCAGTGGCCGGGCTCGTTTGGGACGACCCGTGTCTTCAACGCCTACAATCGGGAAACGCCGACCTTCGAGCTTGGGTGTGAGGACTACGGTCTGGTGTTTCGGCTGGCCTCCGAGGGGCAGGAGCCGGTGCTGCGGCTTACCGCCGAGTCCGAGA
>JAKMDG010000558.1 GCA_022428035.1 Longimicrobiales bacterium | reverse complement strand
CTACACGTTCCTCGCTAACAAAACCAAGACCGTACTCGCCAACACGGCTGCTGACGTCCGTCCTCTCATCGGGCGCACCGCCAGCTTCGCTGTGGCGAACCACACGGGCGGCGGCAAGTACACCCTCGTGGTGGCCACCGACGTGGACAACGGCGACGGCACCATCACCACCTACTACCGGTCTGCCACCTACGACGCGACCAACCGCACCAGCTCCTCCGGCTCTACCTCGGTAGCCCAGCGGAACACCAGCGGTACCACGACCGTAGAGAGCTACAACAGCACGACGTCCGTCGGCAACCGCTCCTCGAGTACCCCAAACTTCTCGGTGTTTCACTCTGAGAGCCAGAACGACTGGACGCAGGGTAGCTCCTCGTACCCCCAGCAGACCACCACGACCACCGCAGGGTCGGACAGCACGTCTATCCCCTCGGTTGACACCACCTACGACACCACTGTGGGCGCGGCTACGGACACCAACTCTGGCACCGCTGACACCAACGTCACGGTCTCCATCAAGGACGTCATCGGCAACCTTGCGGGCGCTGTGGACGGCACCACTACGGTGGGCGGAGAGACGTGGACGATCACTAACGACACTAAGGCACACAGCCACGACGCTGTGGGTGAGCTATCGGCCAACCGCGAGTTCTACATCGTATCGTTCAACGGCCCCGCAGGTACCAACTGTACCCACGTGAGCGGCGTAGTGAACGACTTCGAGGACCTGCCGCAGCACGGCGCTGAGGGCCAACTCGTCCGGGTCTCCGGGCAGAAGGACCTTGCCGCTGACGACTTCTTTGTGGAGTGGAAGGGCACCTCATGGGCTGAGACCTTTGGCCCTGACGCTCAGGAACAGCTCGACGGGGACACCATGCCCCACGCCCTGATCCGCAACAGCGACGGCACCTTCACCCTCACCACCTACACGTGGGACGACCGGCTCGCAGGCTCGGCGGACAGCAACGCTTCCCCTAGCTTCATCGGTCGGGAGATCAACGACATCTTCATGCACCAAGGCCGTATGGGCCTGCTGTCTGGAGAGAGCGTCTCCCTGAGCGAGAGCCAGAGCATCTCCAACTTCTACCGTACCACGGCCATCCAGCTCGAGCAGGACGAGCGCATCGACGTTGACCTTAACTTTGGTCGCGTGAACGTGCTCTACGCTGCCACCCCGATCCGTAACCAGCTCTTGCTGCACTCGGACAAGGGCCAGTTCCTCCTGTTCTCCCCCAACGGCGTCCTGACGCCCCAGACGGTGGGCATCAACCAGATCGCTGACTACAAGGTATCCCCGGACGTGAAGCCCGTGGTCCTCGGCGACACGGCGATGGCTGTAGCCCAGATCGGCAACTACACGCAGGTCAGGGAGTTCTACCTCCGGCTGGCCGACGAGAGGATCCTCGGTAACGACCTCACGGTGGCTGTACCTCAGTACATCCCCGCCGGTGCTCGCTCTGTGGCCACCTCGCGTGACCATAAGTTCGCTGCGGTCCACACTACGGGCGCTGCGGGCTGTCTCTACATCTACAAGTACGAGATGGCGGGCGAGACTAAGGTCCAGTCCGCGTGGTCCAAGTGGGAACTCGGTGACGGCGACGTCGAGGGCATGGCTATGTTCGACGACCACCTGTTCATTGTGGCCTCTCTCGGCTCTGAGCGTGAACTACTCCGCATCGACATCCGAGACCAGAACGAGGTCGAGGACAAGCTGCTGCTGGACTACGCTGTAACGCCGACCGGCTCTTACTACTCGGCTGACGACGAGACCCTGCTCAACATCCCCTACGACGCGAACCTGATGACCGTCGAGGTGTGGGACCTGAGCAACGGCCTCTCTATCCCCTACGACCGGATCACCTCTGGTGGCAACCTGTTCGTCTCTGGGGACGTCACGGCTAACCTCTCCAACATCGTTGTGGGCGTAGTGTACGACATGTCCGTCACCCTCAGCACCATCTACCGGCGGCTCCCTAAGAAGGACAACACGGGCGACATGGTGATGACCGACGGGCGGCTCCAACTACAGCACCTTCACGTGGCCTACGCGGACAGCGTCGGGTTCGACGTCGAGGTCGC
>JAKMDG010000550.1 GCA_022428035.1 Longimicrobiales bacterium | reverse complement strand
CAACCCTCGATCTCGTCCTCGTCGAAGCCGGGTCGGGTGAGCATGTCCGCCCACAGTCCCAGTCCGTTTTCGAGGTTTCGTGTCAGCGTGTTCAGCGACGAGGTCACGCTTCCGCCAGCGCTGCCGAACGAGAGTTGGTGAGCATGGTATGCAAGGTCTTCGTCCACGTCCGACGCCGAGCGAGATGTCGTTCCCCCGTAGCGCAGGAGTGCGGGAAGCCCCATGGCGGCGGCATACGTCTCGCGCCCGAAGCGTCCGTAGCCACCGCGGAAGTAGGCGTGGATCGTCACCATCGGCAGAGATCGATCCTCGAGGTGGAGTACGTCGATGCCATCGACGTTTGTTCGGCTCACGGCCGGTTGCTCGAACTCCAGAGACTCGAACGACAACGCCTCGATCGTTGCTCTTCCTGACTGCAGTGCCCCGTCAGCTTGCGCCAGTGCATCATCCGGTAGAAGCGGAAGGAACCCCCACGTCAGAAGTCCCACGACTCCTGCGGTCTGAGGCTTCGCTCTGTACCACGACCGGGCCCGGGGGTGCTTCTTCATTCCACGAAACCTCTTCATCGAGGCGTGCCCGGACGCTGCAGGACCGCCACCGTCCGATTCTCCGGCGTCAGGTACCGGCTGGCCACCTCTCGGACGTCCTCTGCAGTCACCCCCTGAAGTCGGTCTGACGCGTAGAAGGTTGCGCGCCAGTCTCCGAAAAGGGACTCCGAGTCGGCGATCTGGAAGGCGAGGCCGAGGCTCGATTGAAGTCGACGGACGGTACCTGCCGCAATCTGATTGAGAACGCGTTCGATCTCTTCCGCCGTAGGCCCCGCGTCCTGCATCCGCTGGATCTCATCGTACACCACACCCTCGATCGCGTCCGTTGACGAGGTCTGGACTGGAGTGACGTCGATCTGGAAGAGCTGCGGAAAGCGGCTCCCCGGGCCCGTGTACGAATAGATCGACGCCGCGATCTGATCGCGGGTCACCAGCCGACGGTGTAGTCTCGAGGTCCGGCCCCCAGTGAGGATTGCCGACAGCATCGCGATGGCTGCAGCGTCGTCGTGTGTGGCGTCCGGAACATGCCAGCCGATCCGCAGGGCGGACTCCGCGTCCCACTCCACAACGACCCGCCGCTCCGCGGTCTGCGCGGGTTCTATGGCGTCGACTCGAGGCGGTTCGAGACCCCGAGAGATCGGCTCGAGATAACTGCGAGCCCACGCCTCCACCTGCACAGCATCGAAGCGCCCGACAACGGCCAGCACGGCGTTGTTGGGTCCGTAGTAGTCCCGGTAGTAGCGCTCGACGTCCTCTCGGCCGAGTCGCTCCAGGTCGGCCATGTATCCAACGACGGGCTGACCGTACGGGTGCTTGGTGAACGCGGCCGTCAGGTGCCGCTCATACAGTGTCCCGGCAGGGCTCGCGTCGACCCGCATGCGCCGTTCTTCCATGACGACGTCCCGCTCCGAGTAGAACTCGCGAAATACCGGATTCGCCATGCGGTCCGCCTCGAGCGCGAAGAAGAGCTCCGTCCGGTTTGCGGGCAGCTCTACGAAGTACGTCGTGGACTCCGACGTCGTCATAGCGTTGAGGCCCTGGGCTCCCGCTCGTGACAGGATACGATCGAACTCGTTGCTCACGACCAGCTCGCGGGCCTCGTCCTCGAGTCGGTCGATCTCACTCCTGATGCGCTGGACCTGTTCCGGGTCGCCGGACATGGCCAATGCGTTCTCGTGCAGGCGATCCATGGTCTCGAAGAGCCTCCGCTCGGCCTCGATGTCCCTCGTACCGATCGTCTCCGAGCCCTTGAAGAGCATGTGTTCGAGTAGATGGGCGACACCTGTCTCGCCGGGCTGTTCGTGGATCCCACCGATGCCGTACTGCATGACGAACGAGACCGTGGGAGCACCGTCTTGGGGAAGGAGCAGAAGGCGGAGCCCGTTTTCGAGCACCACTTTCCGCACGTCTGGCCGGTTGTCCTGATCTGTACGGCCCGGTGACGCCAATACGGTCGAAGGGGTGCTCTGCGCCGTGGCGTGCGAAGCCGAAGCCAGTACGACGAGAATTCCAACCGCCAACTTGAATGTGACCTGTCGAATCCGTCGAGCTGGTTCGCCCGGGCAGGTCTTCACGCGCTGGGCTGACATGTCGGACACAGGAAGGCTGAGCGGTTCGAAAAGACGACACGCTCGATCGAAGATTGGCAGCGATGGCAAGGGTCACCGTCACGTCCGTAGACGTACAGCTTCCGACCGTACTCCCCCATTTCACCCTCTGCGTTCCGATAATCTCTGATCGTCGTGCCTCCGGCTTCGATCGCTCCCTGAAGGATGTCACGGATCGCGCCGTGGAGGGCGCGCCCTCGAGCCTCATTGATCGAGGACACCGGGGTGCGAGGGTCGATGCCTGCCAGAAAGAGCGCCTCAGCAGCGTAGATGTTCCCCACGCCGGCGACTCGGCGCTGGTCCAGCAACCATGATCGGGCAGGACTTCGCGTGCGGCCGAGTGCCTCGATCAGATGTTCGGGCAGCCATGTATCCGAGAGCGGTTCGGGCCCCATGGCCGCGGAGCGCTCGCCGCGCGCAGCCTCATCAAGGTGCTCGACCGTGCCGAAGCGGCGCACGTCGTCGAAGATCAGCACGCCGCCGTCCGAGAATCGGAATCGGACCGCTGGATGCGTTGGACGAGCGCGCCCACGCGGTGGTTCGGCGAACGGAAGGAGCCGGCCCGTCATCCCGAGGTTGACCCAGATGACTGAGCTGTCGTCGAGCTCCAGAACGACGTTTTTCGCCCGACGGGTGATCGCCGACACGGTTCGTCCGCGTACCTTGGGGGTGAAGTGCCGCTTCGGCTCCCTCAGAATATCGGGTTTGACGACCTCCGCGCGTGCGATCGTCCTCCCTGGGATCGTCGCGCGCAGGCCGCGGACAATCGTTTCAGCCTCGGGCAGCTCAGGCATCGCTCAGAAGAGGGTGGTCCCTCATTCCTCCCCGTGGTCGGTCTGCGGATCCAGCCGGGCCCGCTCGCGCCACCCGATATCGCTTCGGTAGAACGCTCCCTCGAATTCGATGCGGGCGGCTGCTGCACGGCTCGCACTGGCAGCAGCAGCAAAGGTCGCCGCGATTGCGGTTACCGCGAGCACTCGTCCGCCCGAGGTGACCAGACCCTCCTCCGTGGCGGTTGTGCCCGCGTGAAAAACGATCAGGTCATCAGACTCGAGTTCGTCCGGCACGGTGATGGGTTTTTCCTTCTCGTAGCTACCGGGGTAGCCCCCGGATGCCAGCACGGTCGTTACCGCTGCGCCCGCCCGGACAGACGCGGTAGCCCCAGCGAGGGAGCGGCCCTCAGCGACGGTGAGCATGAGGTCGAGAAGGGACGAGTCCATGAGCGGAAGCACGACCTGGGTCTCCGGATCACCGAACCTGCAGTTGAACTCTACGACCTTGAGCCCCTCCGAGGTGTTCATCAGACCGGCGTACAGGAGGCCACGAAACGGCGCCCCGTCTGCTGCGAGGGCGTTGAGTGTCGGCGCGATAACTTCGCTGCGCGCCTCCTCGATTATATCTGAGGTCTCGATAGCCACGGGAGCGTAACCGCCCATACCTCCGGTGTTGGGACCGGCATCACCCTCACCGACCCGCTTGTGGTCTTGTGACGCTTGAAGGAGGACGAAGTCTTTTCCGTCGCAGACAGCGAAGATCGAAATCTCCTCACCATTCATGAATTCCTCGATGACGATCTCTCGTCCGGCCTCTCCGAAGTCCATGTCACCCAGCATCGAACGGATCGCCTCGACTGCGGCGTCGACGGTCATGCAGACCACGGCACCCTTCCCCGCTGCCA
>JAKMDG010000517.1 GCA_022428035.1 Longimicrobiales bacterium | reverse complement strand
TGTCAGTCCATGATGCTGAGTGCACATCACATCGCGTTCCGCGCTCCGGCTGGCCTGTCTTGGCGAAGGCCTCGAAAGAGTGTTCACCGACGATCTCCCCGGCTGCGCGGTCGAGTTGGGATCGATCGATCTCGAGCGGTGATCTGCCGGAGCCACCGAGCGGCCAGCACCATCGGCGATAAAAGGGCGAGGCGCTCTCGGGACGCAGCCCTACCTCGTACCGATACGTCCGCTTCAGCGCATCATACCGGGGGTGAAAGTCACCGGCCGCGGGCATGATCGCCTCGATCCAGATGTCGTCGGACAGCACCGCGTTCAGGGATTTCCGGAGACGGTCGGCTTCCCAGGTTACCGGCATATCGACGGACGCGACCTGTCCTGTTGCATGGACCCCGGTGTCGGTTCGTCCTGACCCGATGACCGAGCGCGGGGAGTCGGCCAGTCGGGACAGGGCGGACTCGAGGTCCCCTTGCACCGTGCGCTGGTCGGGCTGGACCTGCCAGCCGTGAAATGCCGACCCGTCATAATGGACGGTCAGACGAAAACGGAGGGATTCAGGGGCATCCACCGCGAAAAGTTAGCGAGGCCTCCCACTCCCTCCAAGCTGCGACCGGCTCATCGTCAATCATGCGCTCGTACCTTGCCGGATTGACCGAAAACCCTCGTGATCATTAGCCTTTCAGCTGCCCGACTCTAACTGACCGACCTATGACACAACCTGGCCTGACCTCGCTCCTCGAGCGCGTGGCCGAGGGCCACGACCTGACTGCCGAGGAGGCGGAGAGTGCCTTCGATCGGTTCATGGACGGGAGCGCGACGCAGATTCAGATGGCGGGTCTCCTGGTCGGGCTGCGCGCCAAGGGCCTCGCACCGTCCGAAGTTGCGGGCGGTGTACGCGCGCTCCGATCCGCCATGGTGCCGGTCGCGGCGGCTGAGCCCGACCTCCTCGTCGACACTGCAGGCACGGGCGGCGGAACGGTGACAACCTTCAATATCTCGACTGCCGCAGCGTTCGTGGTTGCGGGCGCGGGGGTCCCCGTGGCCAAGCACGGAAACCGCTCGTTCACCTCTCGCAGTGGCAGTGCCGATGTACTGGAAGCACTCGGCGTCACCATCGACCTTTCCCCGGAGCGAATGGGCGACGTCCTCGCCGAAGCTGGAATCGTCTTCATGTTCGCTCCGCTTCTTCACCCGGCGATGCGGCATGTGGGTCCGGTGCGTAAGGGGCTCGGCATCCGCACGCTGATGAACATTCTGGGTCCGCTGACCAATCCCGCGGGAGCCCGCCGCCAGGTCATCGGCGTTGCAGACGAACCGCTCCTGGACCTGATTCCGGAGGCGCTTGCCGAGCTCGGTCATCTTCGGGCGCTTGTGGTGCATGGCTCTCCGGGTCTGGATGAGGTGAGTCCGCTCGGCCCGACTCGCGTCGCCGAACTCAGGGACGGCGAGCTGATCTACTATGATCTCGAGTTGGAAAACGTCGGGCTGTCCGCGGTCGAGGCCGCGGACATCGGCGGCGGAGAACCACCAGACAACGCGCGTATCGTCGAGTCGGTCCTTGCTGGCGACGCGGGCGCCCCACGGACCGTGGTTGTCCTCAACGCCGCAGCCGCACTTCTCGTGGCGGACCGCGCCGCCGACTGGCCGGCCGCGGTCGCACTTGCGGAGGAGTCGATCGATTCGGGGGCAGCTGGGGCTGCGCTCGAGCGCCTGCGGGTCAGTACTTCCGGATGACTCCTACCACGACGCCCTGAATCCGGACGTCGATTGCGTCTACAAAGATCGGCTGCATCGTCGGGTTGGCTGGCTGCAGCCGGATGCGTCCGGCTGGCTCACGATAGAGTTTCTTCACCGTCGCGGCCTCATCACCCACCAGAGCGACGACCATCTGCCCGTCCTCGGCTCGGTCCTGGGCTTGAACGACGATGTAATCGCCGTCGAGAATCTGCTCTTCGATCATCGAGTTGCCCTCGACGCGAAGGACGTAATTATCGCGACGCCGGCTGACCATGTCCGGGGGAACGGCGAGCGTCTCTTGAGCGTCCTGTAACGCCTCGATTGGCAAACCTGCAGCGACGGCACCGAGAAGCGGTAGCTCGAGTACAGGTGTGCCCGTTTCATGCCCGACCAGCTCGATCGAGCGACTCTCGTTGTACGACTTCCGGATGTATCCCTTACGCTCCAGATTGCTCAGGTGCTCGTGCACGGTCGCGAGGGAGGAATATCCAAAAGATTCGGCGATCTCCTCGAAGCTGGGTGCGTAACCCTGGCCTTCGATGAAGGTCTCGATGTAGTCGAGGAT